>VAWV01000191.1 GCA_005883295.1 Actinomycetota bacterium | reverse complement strand
AGCTCCATCCGCTGCAGTTGGCACTCCAGGTGGGCGTCGTCGCGCTCGCAGCAGCGGCCGGGCTCGTGCGCGCCCGCGAGCGGACGGTCGCTCAGGTCGGCGCGCTCTCAGGCGCGATCCTGATCGGCCTCCAGCTGGTGGCCATCCACTGGTTCTTCTTCTACGTCGTGTGGTTCGTGCCGGGGGTGCTGCTGGCGCTCCTAGTGCCGGTGCGCTCAAGCGGCGCGCCCAGCCGTGGCGCGGTTCCAGGGATCGAAGATCTTCCGCTGAGCCTCTCGGCGACCATCGCCCGTAACCAATAGCGACATCGGAGCGCTGCCTTGCGCGCGTGCCAAATCTCGGTTAGGGTCGCCCGACGGTCCGCCCCGCCGAGAGGACTCGCAAATGAAGGTGATAATTGGACGTTCCTTGAGCATCGCGAGCGCGTGCGTGCTCGGGGCGGTGTGTCCTCAAGCCGTTGCGGCAAACGCGGTCGGCCGCGCGGACAGTCATCGGCCGGCAAACCTGGGGAAGGCCTCTCTTTCGCGGTCCATTGGGCAGAAGCCAACGCCGCTTCTTCCGCTGCCGCGGGGTACGCATCCTCAGTCCGGCGATCCCCGTCACCCACCGCCGACGCGGTCTCTGCATTCCGCGTCAAACCCGTTCGAGGTTCCGTGGATCTTGTGGGACTCGGGCCTCGCGGGCCCGTTGCACGAGGTCGGAGTGCTCACCCACTACGAGCCCTCGGGTCAGTTCAGGTGCACGGCCACGGTGGTGGGCCCTCGAGTCCTCCTGACGGCTGCACATTGTGTGAGGGACGGAGCTACCGGCACCTGGTGGACGGGCTTTCGCTTCACGCCGCAGGTCTCCGGATATTCGCTAGCCCCCCGTGGCTCCTGGAGCATCGCGCAGGTGTGGACATGGCACAGATATGTGTCAGCCAGCGGTAGCGGCAAGCTGCCCTCTGACTACGCATTTCTCGTGACCAATGGATCGGTCGGCTACACGACGGGCTGGCGCGGGATATGGACCGGTTCGCCCTGGGGCGGTATCTATCACGAGGGATATGCGGCCAGGGCTTGCTCGAGCAGCAACGTTGCGCCCTGCAATCTGTGGTACTGCCACGCGCCGATTCAGAGGTATCTGCAGCTAGACCCGGGTCTCTGGGACCTGGGCTTGACCTGCGATACGAACGGCGGCGCCAGTGGCGGGCCGATCCTCAAACACAACTCCGACGGCTCCTGGTACGTCGTTTCCGAGCTCACCAACGGCGGACTCTCGAACGCCGCCAACACCATCTGGGCTCCATACTTCGATGGTCGGGCCCTGACCCTCTGGCAGGACGCGACGAACTGGGCGAACAGTCACCCCTAGGTTCAGCCGCGTCGGCTCAGCGGTCGAAGCGCTCGATCGTCCTGACCGACAGCCAGGTGAGCAGCAGGCCGGTCGCCACGATCACGCCCATGCAGATCGCGAGCTTGTGCAGTACCCAGCCCTGGAGCACCAGGGAGCGCAGGCCCTCGATCACGTAGCTGACGGGGTTGGCGCGCGCTAGCGCCTCCATCAAGCCGGTGAGCCGGTCGAACGGCACGAAGTTCGGCGTCAGGAAGAGCAGCGGGAAGAACACGAGGAAGCTCGCGTTCGTGGCCTGGACGTTGCGCGTGCGCAGTGCCACCAGCAGGCCGATCCCCGCGTAGGCCACTCCCCACAGCGCGGCCATAAGGACGAGGACGACCGAGCCCAGGACGCCCGACTTCACGTGCACGCCGAACGCCAGGCCGGCGATCAGCACCAGCACCGACAGCATCACCCCGCGCACCAGGTCCGCCGTCAGCCGGCCCCAGATGATCGAGCTGCGCCGGATCGGCGCCACCAGCAGCTTGTCGAAGTAGCCGTTGTCGATCTCGGTGACCAGCGCGAGCCCGGACGTCGCCGTGGACACCGCGAAGAGCAGCGACACCGGGATCTGGAACGCCGCGTAGCCCTGGCCGTGGAGGAACGGGGTGGAGCTGGGGAAGGTCTTGGAGACCTGGCCGATGTTCACCGCCAGGAAGAACAGCGGGATGAACAGCGTGGGGATGGTGGCCTCGGGCATGCGCACCACCTCGCGCACCGCGCGCCGGCCGAGGAGGGCGATCTCGGTCATGCCGCGGCCGCCGGTTCCTCGTCGCCCTCCAGGCGGCGGCCGGTGGCCTGGAGGAAGACGTCGTCGAGCGTGGGCCGGGCGACCGAGATGGAGCCGACCGACACGCCGGTCCGGTCGAGGCGGCGAACGATCTCGGCGATCGAGGCCGGGCCGTCCTCCACATACAGCGCGAGCGCGTCCTGCTCCACCATCACCCGCTCCAGACCGGGCAGCTCGCCGATCGCCGCCTGCGTGGCCGCGGGGTCGGCGCCGTTCAGGCCGACCGACACCACGTCGTGGCCCATGCGGTCCTTGAGCTCCTCCGGCGAGCCCCCGGCCACGATCCGTCCGTTGTCGATGATCGCCAGACGCCGGCAGAGCTGGTCGGCCTCCTCCATGTACTGGGTGGTGAGGAAGATCGTGGTGCCGCCGGCGTTGATGCGGCGGACCTCGTCCCAGACCGTGAGCCGCGAGGCGGGGTCGAGGCCGGTGGTGGGCTCGTCCAGGAACAGCACCTCCGGGGAGTGGACCAGCGCGCTGGCCAGGTCCAACCGCCGCTTCATCCCGCCGGAGTAGGTCTTGGTGCGCCGGTCGGCGGCGTCGGCAATGCCCACGAGCTCGAGGAGCTCCTCGGCGCGTGCGCGTGCATCGGCGCCGCTGATCCCGTACAGGCCGCACTGCAGCTCCAACAGCTCGCGCCCGGTCTGGATCGGGTCGAGCCCGATCTCCTGGAGCGCGACGCCGATCCGCCGCCGCACCTCCGCGCCGTCGCGGAGCACGTCGACCCCGGCCACGTGGGCGCTCCCGGCGGTCGGCGGCAGCAGCGTGCAGAGCATCCGCACGGTGGTGGTCTTGCCGGCGCCGTTCGGTCCCAGGAAGCCGAAGACCTCGCCCGCGGCGACGCTCAGATCGATGCCGCGGACGGCCTCCACGCCTCCCTTGAATGTCCGTTCGAGCCCCCGCGCCTCGATCGCGGCCGGGGCCATTTCGCTCTGGGCCGGCATCGGTTCAACTTAGCGAGCGGCTTCACAGAATCTTGATGACGTTTTCATCCAAGCGTCGTAGTGTTCGGGGCGTACCCGAAGAGAGGTCCCGCATGGACTCGACGGAGACGACCTACGCGTTTACGCTGCCGGCGCTGGATCCGTTCGGAGGCGAGCACTTCGCCGCGGATGGCGAGGGCGAGGGCGAGGCGGAGACCCCGGCCGCGTGGATCGGCGATCCGTCCTCGGTCCCGCTGCCTGCCGAAGGTGATCAGGCGACCCGGCTCGAGGACGCCGGCGCCGAGCTCGACCGCAGCATCTTCGCGGCGCTCGTCGCGCCGTAGGCGATCGGCTACTGCGCAGCCGGCTCAGGCACCCGCCGGCTGCGCGGCGCCCGCCGGGCGATGATCCGGCCCCAGTCGGCGTCGTCGAGCTGCGCCGGCTCGGTGGTCTCGAGCCAGTCGCGCAGAACGGCCGCCAGGCCCTCGGGATCCTCCAGGTGGGGGAAGTGAGCCGCCCGCGGGAGGGTCTCGAAGCGGCTGCGGGGGATCGCCTCGTGGGCGTACAGCCCGTGCTCGATGGGGATGGTGTTGTCGCGCTCGCCCCAAACGATCAGGGTGGGCATGGCGTCGAGCAGGTAGAGCCGGTCGCGCGCGCTGATGCGCTGCCCCTTGCCGTCGATCACCGCGCGCAGGGTGTGGAGAAAGGCCTCGCGGGCCCCGGCGCGCTCGAGCGGACGCATGGCCCGCGCGATGGCCTGCAGGTAAGCGCCCTTGCGGCGGCCGCTGTCGCGCATCAACTCGCCGGCGCGGTCGATCCGACCGACCAGCCGCGGACTCGCGATCAGCGAGAGCAGCGCGGCGGCACCCGGCAGCGCGGCGGTGCGGAGTAGCGGGCTCACCTCGGGCCCGAGCCCGCCAGCCGAGATGAGCGCCAGCCGCTCCGTGCGCTGGGGGAAGTGGTAGAAGAAGATCATCGCTACGCCGCCGCCGAGCGAGTGGCCGACGATGCTGGCGCGGTCGATCCCGATCGAGGCGAGCAGGTCCCGGATCACGGCTGCGTGCGCGCCGAGCGAGTAGTCACCGCGCGGGGTGGCCGAGTCGCCATGGCCGATCAGGTCGGGCGCGACGACCGTGTACGAGTCGGCCAGCCGGAGCGCGACCTCCTGCCAGTGCCGCGAGGAGTTGACCATCCCGTGGATCAGGACCACCGGCGGCCCGCTCCCGGCGATGCGGTAGATCACGCGGTGGCCGTGGAGCTCCACCTGCCACTCGTCGAACTCGCGCTCGAAGCGCCGGATGTCGCCGCTCGGCTGCCCCACCTCGGCGAGGGACCCTACTAGCCCAGGTTGCGGGTGATCAGTCGACGACTAGCTCAGACCGGCCGCGGCAGCTTCCCGCTCCCGGGTGCGCGCAGGCCGTCGAGGATGATCTCGACAAGCCGCGGCCAGCGGCCCGCGGCGGGGCCCACGTCCGCCTGTGTGATCCGCCCGAGCCCGCAGGCGATCATCGGGATGTCCTCCCAGGTGAGGTCTCGCCGCAGCTGGCCTGAACGCTGAGCGCGCTTCACCAAGCGGTCGCAGAGCTCCGGCAGCCCGGCGGCGTCCGCCGCCGCTCCCATCACGCCCGGGCGCGACCCCATGACCTCGCAGAGACCGCGGTCGTCGGCCTGGATCTGGGCGGAGAAGCGGATGAAGTCGGCCACGCCCTCCCAGGCGTCGTCGGTCTCGAGGCTCTCGCGCGCCTTCTCGGCCAGCCGCTCGAAGCGGTCGTTAGCCAGGGCGGCGATCAGCTCTTCCTTGGTGGGGAAGTGCCGGTAGACGGTTCCCACGCCGACCTTCGCGGCCTTCGCCACGTCGGGCATCTGGGCGTCCAGGCCCTGGTCGGCGAACAGCTTCTTCGCGGCCGCGATCACCGCCTCGCGGTTACGGCGCGCGTCCGCGCGCAGCGTCCTCTCGGGGCTGATGACCGTTCCGATCGAGGTGGGGTTGAGCTCTGTGACCGATGTCATTTGACAAACGGAATCCCGATTCCGTATAGTCCCTAACCGAAACCGGAACTCAGGTTCCAGATAGATGGTATCGCAGGCTGTCGATTTGCGCCACTGCCGTTCGTCGTAGGAGTGAAGCAGTCGCACAGGACACGAAAGGAGCCACGGGAAATGACAACCGCTCAGGAATATCTGGACCGCCGCTGGACCGCCCTCATCCTGCTCTGCGTGGCCCAGTTCGTCGTCGTCCGCTGCCGAGCATCGGCAAGGGCCTCCACTTCAAGGAGGCGGACCTTCCCTGGGTCGTCAACGCGTACGTGATCGCGTTCGGCGGCTTCCTGCTGCTCGGCGGCCGCGCAGCCGACCTGCTCGGCCGGCGGCGCGTGTTCATGGCCGGCCTCCTCGTTGTGGCCGTCGCCTCGCTGTTCGCAGGCTTCGCGGCCAATCAGGGCCAGCTGGTCGCGGCGCGCGCCGCACAGGGCCTGGGCGCGGCGATCATCTCGCCGGCCGCGCTCTCGATCGTCACGTCGCTGTTCAGGGACGGGTCGGAGCGCAACAAGGCCCTCGGTGCCTGGGGCGCGGTCGCGGGGTCCGCGGGCGCGGCCGGGGTGCTCCTCGGCGGCATCCTCACGGACGGCCTCGGGTGGGAGTGGGTCCTCTGGGTCAACGTGCCCGTGTCGCTGATCGCGCTTGCCTTCACGCCGGGCCTGATTCCGGAGAGCCGCTCCGAGTCGGCGACGCGTCACTTCGACGCCGCCGGGGCGGTCACTGTCACCGCCGGACTCTCGGTTCTGGCCTACGCGCTTCTCGACGCCTCGAGCGCCGGGTGGGGCTCGGTCAAGATCGTCAGCCTGCTCGCGCTCGCGGTGGCCCTGATCGGAGCCTTCGTTGCGATCGAGCTCCGTTCGGCGGCGCCCCTGGTTCCCTTCCGGATCTTCCGGCTCAGGACCCTGACCGGCGCCAACGTCGTCGGGATCATGCTCGGCGCCTCGCTGTTCTCGATGTTCTTCTTCATCTCGCTGTACATGCAGCAGGTGCTCGGGTACAGCCCGATCCACGCCGGGCTCTCCTACCTGCCGCTGGCTGTGATGATCATCGTCGCGGCTGGCCTGGGTGGTCAGCTCGTCACGCGGTTCGGCTTCAAGCCGGTTCTGGCGGCGGGCATGGCGTTCGTTTCGGTCGGGCTGCTCTGGTTCAGCCAGGTGTCCGTCGGCGGCGGCTTCGTCACCGACATCCTCGGTCCGTCGCTGCTCGCGGCGATCGGCCTCGGATTCGGCTTCGTCACCTCCACGATCGCGGCAGTCTCCGGAGTCAGGGACCGAGAGCAGGGCCTCGCGAGCGGGCTGATCAACACCTCACAGCAGATCGGTGGCGCGCTTGGCCTGGCCGTGCTCTCGACGCTCGCCACCTCCCGAACCGATCACGTGATGGCGACCGGCACCTCGAACATGAAGACGGCGCTCACCGACGGGTTCCAAGTCGCCTTCCTCGGCGGCGCGGTGATCGCGGGCCTGGGCTTGCTGGCGACGCTGCTCGTGATCCGCACCCGCGACAGCCGCGCCCATGTGGAGATGGCGAACGCGGAGCCGGCTCCGGCGCACGCGTAGGGGCGTAGGTTTCCCGCCTGCGTAGTCGGCCGCCAAAGGCGGGAGTGGGTGAACGTGGGCGACAGGGGAGATCTCCGACACCAGCGGGGGCGCGCGGGTGCTGCGATCGCGCTTGCAGCGGCGGTCGCCGCTCTCGCCGGCGCAGTCGGGTCGGCCCCCGCTGCGCCCGTTCCGTACAGGCTGCCAGCGCCGCTGCCGCGGCGGGCAAGCTCACCGTCGATCGACCGGCGGGCGCCGTACACGCCGCTGGTGCGTAGCCTCATCCACCAGCTCGAGCCCACGAGCCCGCCCACTCTGCCCGAGTTGACGAACGCGGCGCGCATCTTCCAGGGCGGCCTCGGTCCGGCCGGCGCCAACCCGACCTGCCACGCGGTGGGAGCCGTCGCCGCCCCGGTTGGGACCAATCCGAGCATCGCCCCGCTGTGCTGGGCCGATGCCGTAGGCGTGAACATCCTCAACTCGCCGAACAGGAACCGGACCACGGCGACACCCGAGCCGCTCGCGATCGGGTCGAGCTTTGACCCGAAGCTGGCCAACGTCTGGGGCCAGGTGGAGGGCGCCGAGGGGCGCCGGCTGATGGTGACCGGGCTGTTCGGCCCGGAGGCCGACGTGTCCGTGCAGCCCAACTGGGAGCGCGGGCTCGACACGCTCGGCGAGGACCCGTTCCTGAACGACGTTATGTCGGCCGCGCAGGTGGACGGCATGCAGGCGCATGGCCTGATGGCGCAGCTCAAGCACTTCGCGGCGTTCAGCGGGGCGAACCGCTACACGCTCACCGAGGTCGCCGACCAGGCCCTGCACGAGATCCTGTTGACGCCGTTCGAGAGCGGGTTCCGTCGTGCGCTCGCCGCCTCGACGATGTGCGCCTACGACGAGTACCGGGACACCTCGCGGCACCTGCCCGGTCCGCCGACCGCGTACGGCGCGGGCCGGTCCCCGTATGTGCACGCGCCGCTGCGGACCTGGCCGCTGGGCGAGCCGCACTGGGCGTGCGAGCATCCGCTGGCGCTGGCGTACACGCTGCGCTCGCTGTGGCACTCGATCGCGTTCGTCGGGTCGGACTTCCCGGCCACGCACAGCACGTCGGCCATGGTCCAGGGCGAGTCGCAGGAGTTCTTCACGCCGACGTTCTTC
>VAWV01000301.1:1693-3232 GCA_005883295.1 Actinomycetota bacterium | reverse complement strand
CCATGGCGCCGCGGGGACCGCGCAGGGTCTTGTGGGTGGTGGTGGTGATCACCGGCGCGTGACCGGCCGGCGAGGGGTGGGCTCCGCCGGCCACCAGCCCGGCGATGTGGGCGATGTCGGCCGCCAGGACCGCACCGACCTCATCCGCGATCTCCGCGAAGCGGTCGAACTCGATCGTGCGCGGCACCGCCGTGCCGCCGCAGAAGATCAGCTTGGGCCGCTCCTCGCGGGCGATGCGCGCCACCTCGTCGAAGTCGACCCGACCCGTGTCGCGGTCGACGCCGTAGTGGACCGCGCGGAACCACTTGCCGGTGACGGAGACGTTGTGACCGTGCGTGAGGTGGCCGCCCATGGGCAGCCCCATCCCCATGATCGTGTCGCCGGGCTGCGCGAAAGCGAGGTAGACGGCGAGGTTCGCAACCGAGCCGGAGTAGGGCTGGACGTTGGCGTGGTCGACGTGGAAGACCTGGCGCGCCCGGTCGATGGCCAGCTCCTCGATCTGGTCGATGTAGCGCTGGCCCTCGTAGTAGCGACGCCCCGGGTAGCCCTCCGAGTACTTGTTGGTGAGGACGCTGCCGGTGGCCTCGATCACCGCCCGCGACGCGTAGTTCTCGGAGGGGATCAGCCGGATGGAGTCCCGCTGGCGGCGGGCCTCATCGTCGATGAGCCGGGCGATGGCCGGATCGGTGCGCGCGAGCGCGCTCTCGGCGGAGATCTCGGTGGTCATGGGCGCGGTCAGCCGATCGTACCCAAGCCACCGGCTTCGAACGGCGCCGGCGGGCGCCGCGGCGTCCCTACCGGGTGCCGCGGCTCACGCGCTCGCGCGCGCGCGGATCGTGCCCTGAGACGTCTGGGGGCCCGAACGCGCCCGGCGCGCCGCCGTAGATCTTCCCGTACGGGCGGGGGTTGATCCCGCTGCCCTTCTGCGTGTAGTAGCCCACGACCAGGCCCACGAAGAGGAACACGCAGAAGCCAACCATGATCCAGCTCCCGCGCGCGAACGCGAACACCGGCGCCACACCGAGAAGCCTCGTTGCTGTTCCGATCTGTGTCATGGCCTCGAAGGTACGCGCGCGCGCACGAGGCGTCGGTGATCGGCGGCACAGAGACCGCGTGAGATGTGCCACAGAGGGTGGCGGCAGCGATCGTGCGACGCGTCCGGCGCGGGGCGTAGCACTCGCGGGATGGATCCCGCAGCCATCGAGCTGCACAGCGCCGAGTTCCTCGCGGTCGACGTGGAGACGAACGGCCGCGCCGGCGATGATTGCGAGCTGACCGAGGTCGGCGCCGTGCTGGTCGGCGGCGGCGAGCTGCACGAGGAGTTCGAGTCGCTGGTCCGCGTCGAGCGTCCGCTGTCGCGGGGGATCGAGCGGCTCACCGGCATAACCCAGGCGATGGTCGATGCGGCGCCGGCTCCCAGCGAGGCGCTGTCCCGGCTCGAGGAGCTGATGCGCGGGCGCGTGCTGGTGGCGCACTCCGCCCAGTTCGACCGGCGCGCGCTGATGCAGGGGTTCGAGCGCGCAGGGCTGCCGTGGCCGG
>VAWV01000301.1:0-1679 GCA_005883295.1 Actinomycetota bacterium | reverse complement strand
GGTCGAAGTGGTGCACCGGGCGCTGGCCGACGCGCGCACCTGCGCGCGCGTGTTCTGCGCGCTGTTTCCGAAGCTATGCGCGAGCGCGCGCACGGTGGCGGACGCGTGCTCGCTGCTCGCCCCACGGCGCCGCATGCGCCGCCCGGACCGGCAGCCGGGGCGGCGCGTTCCGCCGGCGCAGCGGCCGGATCTCAGCAAGCTCCCGGACGACCCCGGCGTCTACGTCTTCCGGGACGAGGCGGGGCGGCCGCTCTACGTGGGCAAGTCGGTGTCGCTGCGCACGAGGGCCAGGGCGCACTTCTGCGCGCCGGCCGGTTGGACCGAGCGCGCGGCGGTCGTCGACTACATCCCCACGGCGTCGGAGCTCGGCGCGCTCGTCCTGGAGAACCGGCTGATCAAGCGCTGGCGCCCGCCCGGAAACGTGAAGCTCAAGCGCACCGACGGCTATCTCTACCTGCGGTGCCGCCTGGACATCCCGTTCCCGGTGCTGGAGGTGGCGCCCGACCCCGCGCCGGGGCACGCGATCAACGTCGGTCCCGTCCGCGGCCGGGCGGCGGCCACCGAGCTCGTGGACCAGCTCAACTCCCTGTTCGGGCTGCGGCACTGCGGGCGGACGCTGCGCCTCCGCGAGCACCCCTCCGCCTACGGGCAGATGGGCCGCTGCCTCTCGCCCTGCCTCGGCGACCTCGACCCCAATCTCTACCGCCGCCGCCTCGACCAGGCGCTCGGTCCTTTCGCGGGGACAGCGGCCAGCGGCGAGCACCTGCTCGAACACCTGGACCGTCAGATGCGCGAGGCATCGGAGGCGCGCCGCTACGAGCGCGCCGCCGTCCTCCTCCGCCGGCGCGAGCGGCTCGAGTCCCTGGTCGCGCGCCTATCGGGATTGCTGCAGGCCACACACGCTCGCACGCGTCTGGTCGTCGCGGCCCACCCGGTCAAGCGCCGCTTTGACGCGTTCTGGATCGTGGCCGGCCGGGTTGCGGACTGGGGATCGCTCCCGTCCGGCGACGAGCTGGTGGGGCGCACCGCCGCGGCGCTGCAGCGCCGCCGGCCCCGGCAGGTGGGATCGGCGGTCCCGGCGGACGAGGTCGACGAGGTGCGAATCGTGCACGCCTGGGTGGCGGCCAACGAGCCGCCGCAGCTTCCGCTGGACGATCCCCCGGATCCCGAGCGGCTGTCGGCCTGGGTGGCCGCGGCGGCCGCTGCGTAGCGCTGTAGAGCCGTTTGACCCGGCTCTGCCCGGGCACGGTTTATGTGATGGAAAGGAGCAGAACCAGAATGGGCTTACTGGACAAGATCACCGGCCGCTTCAAGAAGACTGCCGGCGACGTCGCGGGCGATCCGAGCCTGCGCCGCCAGGGGCGGGAGGAGGAGCGTAAGGGCGAGGCCAAGGAGGAGCTGGCCTCCGCCCAGGACCGCGCCGATCAGAAGGCTGAAGAGGTCGCCGACCTGGAGCGGCGCACTTCGTAGATGCGCCTTCAGGGCGGACGGCTAGAGCCGGGTCGCCGCGATGATCATTCCTGCGAGGACCAGGACGACTATCGCCACCTGCATCCACAGCCAGAAGCGGGGCAGCTCGCGCATCCGGGCGAAGGGTCTGAGCGGTTAGTCGATCAGCGCGCGCCGCAGGGCGATTGCGACCGCGTGGGTGCGTGTGTCGGCTTGGAGCTTGGCGATTA
>VAWV01000190.1 GCA_005883295.1 Actinomycetota bacterium | reverse complement strand
CACCCGCTTGCCCATCTGCTCGGCCACCTGGGTCGCCACCGAGATCGCGCGATCGCCCGACTGCTCGGCGGCGATCACCTCCACCAGCTGCATCACGGGCGGCGGGTTGAAGAAGTGCATCCCTACGACGTTCTCCGGGCGCGCCGCGGCATTCGCGAGCGAGGTGACCAGGATCGAGGAGGTGTTCGTGGCGAGCACGAGATCCGGGTTCCGCGCCGACAGCTCGGCGAAGAGCTCGCGCTTGAGGTCGGGCCGCTCCGGGACGGCCTCGATCACGAGCTCGCACGCGGCGAGCGCGCCGAGGTCGTCGGCGACCCGGAGCTCCGCCGGGTCGCCGGAGAGCTTCTCGAGCCGCCTTCGGACGTTCTGCTCGCCACGCTCGAGCGCCTCCGGGATCGGGTCGTAAAGCAGGGTCGGCATTCCGGCCTGGCAGCCGAGCTGCGCGATGCCGGCCCCCATCGTCCCCGCGCCCGCGACCCCGAGCTTCAGCTCAGCGACCCCTGAACTCCGGGCGGCGCTTCTCGATGAACGCCGCCATGCCCTCGAGGCGGTCCTCGGTGGCCATGGCCAGCTCGTACAGCCGCCGCTCGTAGGCGATCCCCGCCGCAAGCGCGGTCTCGTCGGCGGCCTGCACGGCCTGCTTGCCGAGGCGCACCGCGATCGGAGCCCGGCGAGCGACAACCTGCGCGAGCTCCACGGCCGCCTCGAACCACTGCTTCTCGACCCTGTTGACGAACCCCATCGCGAGCGCCTCCTGCGCGCTGACCCGCCGCCCCGTCAGCACGAGCTCCATGGCGCGCTGCTTGCCGATCACGCGGGTGAGGCGCTGCGTCCCGCCCGCCCCGGGGATGATCCCCAGAGTGATCTCCGGCTGGCCGAACTCCGCCTTCTCCGACGCCACGATCATGTCGCATATCAGCGCGAGCTCGCAGCCGCCGCCGAGGGCGAACCCGGAGACCGCCGCGATCATCGGCGTGCGGCACGCCGCCAGCCGGCTCCAGAGCACCGAGGTGGGGTTCGCCATCGTTTCCTGGAAGCTGCGCTCGCGCATCGCCTTGATGTCGGCGCCCGCGGCGAAGTAGTCGTCGCCGCCCGCGATCACGATGCAGCGCACGTCGTCGTCCGCGTCCCAGTCCTCGATGACCTCCACCAGCCGCTCCATCAGGTCGGCCGACAGCGCGTTCCGCGCCTCGGGGCGGTTGAGGCGGGCGATCCCCACCGCGCCGTCGCGCTCGGCGAGGACGACCTCGGACACCGTCACGCCATCGCGTTCACGCCGGTTGCGGCGCGCCCGATGATCAGCTTCTGGATCTGCGAGGTCCCCTCGTAGAGGGTGGTCACGCGCGCGTCGCGCAGGTAACGCTCCACCGGGTGATCGTCGACGTAGCCCGACCCGCCGTGAACCTGGATCGCGTTGTTGGCGCTGCGGACGGCCGCCTCCGTGGCGAACAGCTTCGCGATCGAGGTCTCGGTGGTGTTCGGCTGACCCGTGTCCTTCAGCCAGCCGGCCCGCCAGACGAGCGCGCGGGCGGCCTCGGTGTCCACGATCATGTCCGCGAGCATCTGCTGCACGAGCTGGAAGCTCGCGATCGGGCGCCCGAACTGCTGGCGCTCCTTGGCGTACGCCACCGAGGCGTCGACGCAGCCCTGGCAGATCCCCACGCAGCCGGAGGCCACGCTGAAGCGCCCGGAGTCGAGGGCCGACATGGCGACCTTGAAGCCGTCCCCGACGTCGCCAAGCAGCGCGTCGTCGCCGACCTCGACTCCGTCGATCGACAGCTCAGCGGTGTCGGACGCGCGCAGTCCGAGCTTTCCATGGATCTCGCTGCTCGAGAACCCGTCGGAGTCCGTCGGCACCAGGAACGCCGCCAGGCCGCGGTGCTGCTGCTCCGGATCGGTCTGGGCGAAGATCAGCGCGACCTTGGCGTAGTTGCCCATCGAGATCCACTGCTTCTGGCCGGTGATGCGCCAACCGCCGTCGTTCCGCTCGGCCCGTGTCGACAGGTTCGCGGCGTCCGAGCCGGTGTTCGGCTCGGTCAGCCCGAAGCAGCCGAGGATCTCGCCGGTGCACAACCTCGGCAGCCAGTGGTGCTTCTGCTCTTCGCTGCCCCAGCGCTCGATCGAAGAGCAGACGAGCGAGGTCTGCACGGACACCACGGTCCGGGCGGAGGAGTCGCCCCGCCCGATCTCCTCGACGATCAGCCCGTAGGTCCGGTAGTCGAGCCCGCGGCCGCCGTACTCCTCGTCGACGATCGGGCCGAGATAGCCCATCTCCCCGAGCTTTCGGACGAGGTCGAGGTCGAACCGCTCGTTGCGGTCGTTCTCCCGCGCTACCGGCACGATCTCGCGGTCCGTGAAGTCGCGTGCGGTCTCGCGGATCAGCTTCTGCTCGTCCGTGAGGTCGAACTCGATCAAGGGGCGGGACCCTAGCTGCTCAGATTGAAGACAGGCGGGTGGCGGCGGCCTTCCAGACCGCGAACACGCGGGTGCCGACGCGCAGTCCCAGCCGCTCTGCGGACTGCGTCGTGATCTCCGCCGCCATCGGCTGGGGCGCGGCGAGCCCGACACGGGTCCGGTTGCCGATCGTGGTCACCGCCACCACCTCCGCGTTCAGCCGGTTGAGCGCGGATCCCTCGGGCTCGGCGGGCTCCAGGGCGATCTCCCAGGGGTGGACGCTGACGGCCACCGGGCCGTCGGCGGGGTCGACGCTCGTCAGTCGCCCGCCTCCGTCGAGCTCCACGCGCGTGAGCTCGCCGGGAAACGCGGTGCCGGTGAGCACCACCGCTCCCGTGAAGTCGGCGACGAAGCTGGACGCGGGGGCGGCCGCCATGCGGCTGGGCGTGTCGCGCTGCACGATCCGTCCGGCCTCGAGGATGGCCACGTCGCCGGCGAGCAGCGCTGCCTCCGCGAAGTCGTGGGTCACCACCACCGCGGGGATGTCCAGCTCGCCGAGGAACGAGGCGAGCTCCCGTGCCGCGTGTGCGCGCGTGCGCGGGTCGAGGGCGCCGAACGGCTCGTCGAGCAGGAGCACGCGCGGCCGGGCGGCCATGGCCCGGGCCAGCGCCACCCGCTGCCGCTCGCCTCCGGAGAGCTCGTGCGGGCGCGCATCCGCACGGTGGGCGATCCCGAACCGCTCTAGAAGCTCGAGCGCGCGGTCACGGTCGGCGGCGTACGCGACGTTCCGCCACGCGCTCAGGTGCGGGAAGAGGGCGTGATCCTGGAACACGAAACCGCAGCCGCGGCGCTCGGGCGGCACGTCGATCCCCCGGGCGGTGTCCAGCCAGGTCTCGCCGTCGCAGTCCACCCGCCCGGCGCCCGGCCGTGCGAGCCCCGCGATCGTGCGGAGGACGGTCGTCTTGCCCGCACCGGAGGGACCGGCCAGTGCGAGCGGCCCGCCCGGCTGCACCTCGAGCGCGACCCCGTCGGCGTCAACGCGGAGCATCGACCAGCTTCACCGACAGGAGCACCGCGAGCGAGACCGCGGCCAGCACCGCACCGAGCGCGAGCGCACCCGTGAAGTCCGTGCTGAACCGCTCGTAGATCGCCAGCGGCGCCGTCTGAGTGACCCCCCGGAACGAGCCGGCGAACATCAGCGTGGCGCCGAACTCGCCGAGCGCACGGCCCCAAGCGAGCGCGGCGCCGGCCGCCAGGCCCTGCCGGGCCACCGGGACAGCGACCCGCGCGAACGTGCTCGCCGGACCCGCGCCAAGGGTGCGCGACGCCTCCATCAGCACCGGATCCACCGCCTCGAAGGCGGCCTGCGCCTGCCGCACGAAGAACGGCGCCGACACGAATGTGAGCGCGGCCACCACACCCGACGTCTGAAGCACGAGGCCGGCGTCGAAGAAGCCCTGCGGCCCGAGCGCCGCCAGCAGTCCGATCCCCGCGACCGCCGGCGGCAGGACGAGGGGGAGCTCGACGAGCGTGATGAGCAGCGCCCGCCCTCGGAAGCGCCGCGTGGCGAGGAGGTATCAGCCGCAGGGCGTCGAGCGAAACGCTCTCGCCGAGGCTCGAGAGCAGGGCGCCGGGGCCGGTGTGCACGAAGATGGCCACGATCGGCAGGGTCAGGAACGTGAGCGCCGCCGCCAGCGCGAGTGCGATGAGGGCGGTGAAGGGCCTCATGGCGGGAGCAGGAAGCCCGCGCGCAGCAGAGCCTGACGTCCGCGCCCGGACAGGAGCCCGCGGGCGAAGCGCTCGGCGGCGGCCCCGGGCCTGACCACCGCGACCGCATACGACACGACGGCGTGGGGGAGTGGGACGGTGCGAAGCCCCGCTGCGCGCGCGTCCGTCGCGTACACGAACCCGGCGTCCACGGCTCCCTGCTCGAGCTTGCCGACCACGCCCGCCACGTCGGGCTCCTGCGAGCGGACGTTGGCGAGTATGCGCTTGCCGAACGGCGTCCCGGCGAGCACGCGGCGGGCGTACGCACCAACCGGCACGGAGGGGGCGCCCATCGCGACCGTTACGCCCCGGCGAGCCGCGTCGGCGAGCGAGCGTATGCGCGGCGAGCGGGTGGCCAGCACGAGGCGGTTGCGCGCGAAGACCACCGGGCGCCCAACCACCCGGGCGCGGTACAGGCTCTCGGGAAGGGCGGTGTTCGCCGCCGCATAGACGTCCGGGCGCGCGCCCGCGCGGATCTGAGCGGCGAGCTGGTCGGAGCCGGCGAACGAGTAGCTGGCGTGGGGGTCGTAGGCGCTGAACGCCCGCTGTAGCGATGCGGCGGCCGAGACCTTGAGCTGGCCGCCCCCGCTCGAGCCGCACCCCGCCAGTGTGAGCGCGAGCAGGACGAGGGTGGCACGCCTCAACTCGCCTCGATCATCACCGAGGTGGCCTTGACGGTGGCCGTTGCGGCCACCCCCTCGGCCAGTCCGAGCTCCTCCACGGCGTCCCGCGTGATGGCCGCGGTCACGCGGAACGGCCCCGCCTCCAACTCGACGAGCGCCATCACCCCATCGACCTCCACCGACCGCACCACGCCGGGAAAGCGATTGCGGGCGGACAGCGGCTCACCCGTCCGGTGGCGCTTCGGCCGGGTGCGGAGGCGCGTGACCTCGCGCGCCGGGACCCGCCTTCGGTTGCGCTCGTCCCGCGTTGTACGGAGCTTCCCGGCGCGGTCCCAGCGGCGCAGCGTGTCCACGCTCACGCCCAGCTCCTTCGCGGCCTCGCCGAGGGTCAGGTCGGTCGTGGACATCTGCCTAAGCATTGCATAGGCAGATGCTCCCGGGTCCTACCGGCCTCACCGCGCTCGGCCGCATACTTGCGCAGTCGATGATCCGACTTAGGGTCCTATACGAACCCAAACTGCGACCATCGAGCCCTCAAGTATTTGTGCGGCCCCGAGGTCAGGCGGCGGCCGGGTTCTCCACGACCATGGCGAGGCCCTGACCCACGCCGATGCACATCGTCGCCAGGCCGTAGCGCCCGCCGCGGCGCCGCAGCTCCCAGATCAGCGTGCCGAGCAGCCTGGCCCCCGACTGGCCGAGCGGATGCCCGAGCGCGATCGCGCCGCCGTTCACGTTGAGCTTCTCGTGGGGTATCCCGAGCTCGCGTATCGAGGCGAGCACCTGCGCGGCGAACGCCTCGTTCAGCTCCACCAGGTCGAGGTCGTCGACGGTCAGGCCCGCGCGCTCGAGCGCCTTGCGCGTGGCCGGCACGGGCCCGACGCCCATGTACGCCGGGTCGACGCCGGCGGGCGCGGTCGCCACGACGCGGGCCAGCGGCTCGCGGCCCAGCTCCCGGGCGCGCTCCTCGGTGCAGACCACGAGGCACGCCGCGCCGTCGTTCAGCTGCGACGAGTTGCCGGCCGTCACGGTCCCACCCTCTCGAAAGACCGGCCGAAGCTTCGCGAGCTTCTCGAGCGTGGTGTCCGGGCGTGGCCCCTCGTCGGAATGGATCGTCACCGGCGGTCCCTTCGGCTGCGGCGCGTCGACGGTGACGATCTCCTGGTCGAAGCGGCCCTCCTCGGTGGCGGCGACGGCACGGCGGTGCGACTCGAGCGCGAACGCGTCCTGATCCTCGCGAGAGACCCCGTGGCGCTCGGCCACGTTCTCGGCGGTCTCGCCCATCGACTCGGTGGAGTAGCGCTCCTCCATTCGCGGATTGATGAAGCGCCAGCCGAGCGTCGAGTCGACCAGCGTCACGTTCCCCCGCGGGAAGGACCGCTCGGGCTTGAGCATCACGAACGGCGACCGGCTCATGGACTCGACCCCGCCGGCGAGCAGGAGGTCGCCCTCGCCGACGCGCACCGCTCGCGACGCGTGGCTGACGGCCTCGAGGCCCGAGGCGCACAGCCGGTTGACCGTCACGCCGGGGACCTCGACCGGCAGTCCCG
Organism: Actinomycetota bacterium; assembly: GCA_005883295.1. Taxonomy (GTDB): domain Bacteria; phylum Actinomycetota; class Thermoleophilia; order Solirubrobacterales; family Thermoleophilaceae; genus AC-37. Next base: position 10,496 of record VAWV01000190.1, on the reverse strand, counting down.
ACAGGAGCGCGGCCATTCGAGCCACGTTGCGGTTGTCCTCGCCCGCGCCGTTGGTGCACCCGAACACCACGTCGTCGACGGCATCGGGCGGAAGGCCGTTGCGCTCCACGACCGCCTCGATCACGCGGGCCGCCAGGTCGTCCGGCCTGACGGTCGAGAGCACGCCGCCGTAACGCCCGATCGGCGTCCGTACGGCATCGATGATCACAGCGTCACGTGGCCCCGCCATTGGTCGATCCTAGCTAGCATCGCCCCATCGACGATCCCCTGTTCAGCGTCGGGGTGGTGTTCGTGGGTCTGGTGATCTTCGGGATCTTCCTGGCGATCGGGAAGTGGTATCCGGGCTCGGGCGCGGACGTCCTCGACTGGAAGCCCACGCGGTCGTACGAGGACGAGATCCAGCTCGAGATGGACGACGTCGATCAGATGATCGAGGCGCAGAACGAGCGCCGCCGGCGCAGCGGTCGGCCGGAGCTCAGTGAGGACGAGATCCGCGCGGACGTCGACGCCAAGCAGCGCGAGCAACAGCAGCGCGCCGCTGAGTTCAGGCGCTCGAGCGGCTCCGACACCTGAGGGTCAGGCGGCGCGGGCGATGCGCGCCGGCCGGTCCTCGGTCCCCTCGACCCACTCCTGGAGGAGGGCGTTGAAGCGCGCCGGCAGCTCGATCTGCGGGTAGTGCCCGCAGTCCTCGAAGACATGCACCTCGGCGTCGGGGTGGAGCTTCGCGAAGGCCTCCGCGTGCTTCGCGGGCACCAGCCCGTCCTCCCGACCCCAGACCATCCACTTGGGCACCGTGATCGCGGCTGAGTCCTCGAGCAGGGTGCCGGTGTAGGAGTCGATGCAGCAGCGACCCGCCGCTAGCAGCCGATCGAAGTCGCGGGGGCTGGAGTGCATCCTCACCAGGTGGTCGATCGACTCGCGCATCTGGCGCGGGTCGTGGAAGAGCCGCCAGTCGAGGAAGCGGGTGAGGCCCTGGCGGATGAGCAGCGGTGTGACCGGGCTCGGCAGCGAGAGCGCCGCCTTCCACGCCGTTCCGTAGCCCGTGATCGCGTACCACCACCAGGGCGGCGTCTTGCCGAGCCCGGCGGGGGCGACGAGGCCGAGCCGCTCCACGAGCTCGGGACGGTCGAGGGTCAGGTGCAGGGCGATCGCTCCGCCGAGTGAGTGGCCGATCACCGTGGCCCGATCCACCTCGAGCCGCTGGAGCAGCTCCGGGAAGAAGGGCTTGTAGAAGTCGATCAGCTTCCGCGTGCGGGGGTCGCCCGAGCGACCGAAGGGTGGGATGTCGATCGCGATCACGCGGTGCCCGCTGTCGAGGAGCCCGGGCACAACGCGGCGCCACCCGTCGGCGGTGTCGCCGTAGCCATGGATCAGCAGCACCGGCGGCCCGTCGCCGGCGTCCACCACGTACGTCTCCACCCCTCGCACCTCGACGAGCCGGTGGGACAGGTCGCGTCCCCGGGCGTCGTGCAGCCCCGGGTGCCTAGTCTCCCTAGCCACGGCCCTTCCTATCGCCGTAATCCCGCATTTTGCGAGTTCCCCTCGTCTCCTTTCTACCACGAGGGCCGGCGTCCAATCCAGTGCGGTTACGCGCGTTACATAGCCTGGCGCAATGGCGCGGATCCTCATCGTGGGCTGCGGCTGCCGCGGCCGGGCACTTGCTCGCGAACTGGGTGAACGAGGCCACGCCGTGAGGGGGACGAGCCGCACCGAGGCGGGGCGCGCGAGGATCGAAGCGGCTGGGTTCGAGGGGGTCGTGGCCGACCCTGATCGGCTGGGGACGCTCCTTCCGCACCTCCAGGGCGCATCGGTTCTCTGCTGGCTGATGGGGACGGCCGCCAATCCCGCGCTGCGAGTAGAGCGTGCCTCGTATACGAGGCGCCCCAGGAGGGCGACGCCGCGCAGCGCGCCAGCGAGACCTACCGGATGCCCGTGGCCCTGATCGCCGCGCCTCCGGACGATCCTTCGCCGTGGCTCCGCGATGCACTCGGCGCCGTCGACGCGGTGCTCGCGGCATAACGTCCCGCGGCGTCCACGAACGCGGCGAAGAGCGCCGCCTGCTCGGGCCGGTCCGCTATCCCCTCGGGATGCCACTGCACCCCGAGCTCGAATGCGGCCCCGGGTACCTCGAGAGCCTCGACCACGCCGTCCTCGGCCACGGCCACGACGCGGAGCCCGTCGCCGACGCGGCGCGGAGCCTGGTGGTGGAACGAGTTCACGTCGATCCGTTCGCTGCCGACCGCCTTCGCCAGCAGGCTGTCCGGCTCGATGTCGACCTCGTGCCAGACGACCGGATCACCGGGATCGTCTCGGCGGTGGCGGACCGTGCTGCTCACCTCGTCGGCCAGGTCCTGGATGAGGTCGCCGCCGTGGGCGACGTTGAGCACCTGGGCGCCGCGGCAGATCGCGAGGAGCGGCATTCCAAGGCGCTCGGCCTCGCGCACCACAGCCAGCTCGAAGCGGTCGACGGCCGGCTGGGTCGGCCCCACCTTGGGATGGCGTTCCGCACCGTAAGAGTCGGGGTCCACGTCCGGGCCGCCCGACAGGCAGACGCCTGCGAGACCGGTCAGGTACGAGGGCACCGTCTCTGGGTCGATCGGGGGGATTACGACGGGAGCGGCCCCGGCGGCCGCAAGGGCGCGGATGTAGCCGGCGCCGAGCACGATCTCCTCCCGCCCGGCATCGGCGTGGGGGATCTGCTCGCCCGGTTCGGTGCGGCGGATCTCGGAGGTCGTGAGGCCGATGAGAGGGCGCACGGGAGAGATACTGCCCCCTCTGATTGAATAGCGAAACCCTGTCGAGTTTCGAGGACTTGCAACGGAGGTAGACGCAGTGGCCGGCTACGCGAAGGACGTTCTCGTCGAGACGGATTGGGTCCAGGAGCAACTGGACGACGACTCGATCCGGATCGTCGAGGTGGACGAGAACCCCGCACTGTACGAGGAGGCGCACATCCCCGGGGCCATCGGCTTCGACTGGAAGAAGGACCTCCAGGACCAGCTGAAGCGCGACTTCCTGGGGCCGGAGGAGTTCGGCGAGCTCATGGGCAGCCGCGGGATCTCCAACAACCACACGATCGTGCTGTACGGGGACCGCAACAACTGGTTCGCGGCCTACACGTACTGGTACTTCAAGTACTACGGCCACGACAACGTGCGCCTGATCAACGGCCCGCGCGAGAAGTGGATCTCGGAGGGGCGTCCGACGAGCACGGACGTGCCGAGCTACGAGCCCGCCACCTTCAACGCCCAGTCCGGCGACGAGGCCATCAGGGCGAAGCGCGACGAGGTCATGCAGGCGCTGGACAGCTCCACGAAGCTGGTCGACGTCCGCTCTCCGGCCGAGTTCTCCGGTGAGCTGATCGCGATGGCGGGCTATGAGCAGGAGGGCGCGCAGCGGGGCGGTCACATCCCCGGCGCGGCCTCGATCCCGTGGGCCCAGGCCGTGAAGGAGGACGGCACCTTTAAGGACGCCGACGAGCTACGCGAGCTCTACGGCGGCAAGGGCGTGGCGAACGGCGATCCGATCATCGCCTACTGCCGGATCGGCGAGCGCTCGGCCCACACCTGGTTCGTGCTCCACGAGCTGCTCGGGCACGACGACGTGAAGAACTACGACGGGTCGTGGACCGAGTGGGGGAACATGGTGAACGTCCCGATCGAGAAGGGGACGTAGAGCACCGCCTAACCACTGGCGCACAGACCCGATACGGGATAGGGTCTGCATTTGGGGAGGACCCCACAACCGATCGGGACTCGCATGCGCCATCGGCCTCGGCCCCTGCCTGAACGACGTCGCGCGCCCACCAACGCCGAAAGGCCGTAGGGCGCGTGGGATCCGTCGAGCTCGTAACCATCCTGATCTCCGACCTCGTCGGCTCGACCGGACTCGAATCCCTGGTCGGCCCAGCGCGCGCGGACGAGCTCCGGCACGAGCACTTCGCGGCCGTGCGCGAGGCGATCGACAAGGCCGATGGCCGGGAGATCAAGAACACCGGCGACGGCTTTATGGTCGCTTTCCCGAGCGCGTCGAGCGCGGTTGAGTGCGCAGTGCTGATGCAGCAGCTCCTGCATCAGCGCAACGGATCCGCCGAGCAGCAACTGCACGTGCGCATCGGCATCGGCACCGGGGAGGCCACGGTCGAGGACGGCGACTACTTCGGCATGCCGCGCATTCGAGCCGGTAGGCGCGCTCGACCTGAAGGGGATCCCGGAGCCCCTCGAGACATTCGCGGTCTCGTGGGAGCCGCTGAAGATGGACGTCGTCCGCATGCCGCTTCCCGGAGCGCTGCGGTCGGTGCCGCCGATCTCCTATGTCGGCCGCGTCGAGGAGCGCGCGCTCGTGGCCGCCTCGCTTCAGGAGGTGAGCGCCGGGAGCAGGCGTGTGACGTTCATCTCTGGGGAATCCGGTATCGGGAAGACGCGACTGGCGAGCCACAGCGCGCTCGAGGCGCACGCCGCGGGCTTCACGGTCCTTTGGGGAGCGGCACACGACGAGCTGTCTGCTCCATATGCACCGTGGGTCGAGGCGCTCAACCACTACGTGGAACATGCGCCCGAGTCCGTCCTGCGTGAACACGTCGGGCGCCACGGCGGGGAGCTCACCCGCCTGCTCCCAGCGCTTCGCCAGGTGATACCGGACATCCCGTCACCACGTGAGAGCGACCCGGAGACGGAGCGATACCTGCTCTTCGGCGCGGTCCTCGGCCTGCTCGAGGCCGCGACCCGGGCCAGCCGGATGGCGATCGTGCTGGACGACCTGCAATGGGCCGACAGGCAGACGCTCTTGCTGCTCAAGCATGTGGCGGAGCAGACGCAGGCGCTCCCGCTTCTCGTAGTCGGCGCATTCCGCGAGTCCGACCTCGACCAGAGCCACCCCCTCACCAGCGTGCTGGCCGACATGCGGCAAGTGGAGGGCGTCGAGCGAATGGCCCTCGCCGGCCTTGCCGCGGACGACGTCGTCGAGCTGATGAGCGCGGCCGCTGGCCACGAGATGGACGAGCTGGGTACCCGCCTGGCGGCCGAGATCCTCGAGGAGACCGGCGGCAACCCGTTCTTCGTCGGCGAGATCCTGCACCACCTCACCGAGTCGGGTGCGCTCGAGCGAGGCACCGACGGCCGATGGCGGCTGACCAGGTCGATAACGGAGCTCGGCTTGCCGGCGAGCGTCCGCGACGTGGTCAGGCGGCGCATCGAGCGGCTCGGCGACGACCTGAGCGACATCCTCATCGTGGCGGCCGTGATCGGTCGCACGTTCGACACCGAGCTCCTCGCCCGGCTCGTGAAGCTCGACGAGGACGAGCTCATCGACGCGCTCGACAAGGCCCTCGAGGCCGCCGTAGTGGTCGAGTCGCCTGACCGTGTCGGTCGGTTCAACTTCGCACACGCCCTGATCAACCACACCCTCTACGAGGGTCTGAGCGCTACGCGCCGAGCGCGGATGCATCAGCGCGTGGCCGAGGCGCTCGAGGATCTCTGCGGGGACGACCCCGGCGAGCGGATCTCCGAGCTCGCGTACCACTGGTCGCTTGCGACCGCTTCGGTGGACCCAGCCAAGGCGATCGGCTATGCGACCCAGGCCGGCGAGCGTGCCCTGAAGGAGCTCGCGCCGGACGAGGCGCTCCGCTGGTTCAACCACGCGCTGGAGCTGCTCGGCGCCGGCGCAGGCGACTCGGCCGAGCGGTGCGCGCTGCTCGTCGGCAGCGGCGAGGCTCAGCGCCACCTCGGCGATCCGGCGTTCCGCGAGACGCTTCTCGAGGCGACCGGGATCGCGCACCGGTCCGGCGACGACGTGCGACTCGTCCGCGCCGTGCTCGCCAACACGCGCGGCTGGCACACGGCCGCGGGCGCGGTTGACGACGGGCGTGTCGACGCCCTGGAGGCGGCGATCGCCGCGGTGCCCGGTGCGACCGCGGACGGCGCGCGGCTGCGTGCGCTCCTCGCCGGCGAGCTCACGTTCTCTGGGGACTTCCCGCGCGTGCGGACGCTGATCGACGAGGCGCTATCGACCGCCCGCGGCGTTGACGATCGGCGGGCGCTCGCCGACGTGCTCAGCTCGGTGTCCAACGCGCTGCTCGGCTCCGCCGACACGGCATCCGAGCGGTGGGCCCTCAGCGCCGAGCTGGTCCGGCTCGCCGACGAACTCGCCGATCCTCAGCACCAGTTTTACGCGGCGCTCTGGCGCTACACGTGTGCCGTGCAGGTCGGAGACGTGGACGAGATGGATCTGAATCTGCAGCGCCTGCAGACGGTTAGCGAAGACGTCGGGCAGCCGACAATGCGATGGGCGTCGCTCTACAACGGGAGCGTGCGCGCCCATCTCGCCGGCGACCTCGCGCGGGCCGAGGCGCTCGCGCTCGAGTCGGGTGGGCTCGGACATGAGACCGGTCAGACCGACGCCCTGATGATCGTCGGAGTGCAGCTGTTCGCTGTGCGCCACGAGCAAGGACGCCTCGACGAACTTGTCGACATCATCGCTCAGCGCGCCGCGGAGAACCCCGGTGTGCCGACGCTTCAGGGCACACTCGCCTTCACGTACTCCGAGCTCGGGAGGATCGACGATGCCGCAGCCATCTTCGAGCCCGTGGCGCAGGATGACTTCGCGGTACTGCCGTTCGACGTCGCATGGATCCCGGGCATGTCGCGCTACGCCGAGGTCGCCGCCCGCCTCGGCGCAGTCGACGCAGCCGTCTCCATCTACGACAAGCTCGTTCCCTACCGCGACCAGATCGTGTCGAGCGTTCTGACCGTCAACGGCTCCGTGGAGCGCATCCTCGGCGTGCTCGCGGCGACGCTTGAGCGGTGGGAGCTGGCGGACCGGCATTTCGCCGCCGCGAGCGAGGTCCACGAGCGGATCGCCGCGCCGCTGTTCCTCGCGCGCACGTGGATGAACTGGGGACGTGCGCTCACGTCACGTGGCGACGAGGAGCGCGGGCGCGACCGGTTGGAGCGCGCCGCCGAGCTGGCCCGCCAGCACGACGGAGCGGCGATCGAGCGGGAGGCCGCCGGTCTGCTCGCCGGTCAGGTCTCGGCCTAGAGCACCGCCCGCAGGCGCTCCAGCAGCTCCTCCACTATCCGGGCCGTCGCTCCCCAGACGAAGTTGTCGCCGACCGTGTAGGTCGGGGTCTTGATCGGCACGCCGCGGCGCAATAGGCGCTTGTTCGCATAGCCCTCCACGAGGGCACGGAGGGAGAGCTCGAGCACCTCGTCGACCTCGTCGGGCTGGAGCGTCCAGGCGTGGCCGCGACGGATCACCCCCACGAAGGGGTGGATCCGGTAGCCGGTCACGAACGTTCCGGTGGGCGAGAGGGCGCCGACGAGCTCGACGTCCTCGCGCGGCAGGCCGATCTCCTCCTCGGCCTCGCGGAGCGCGGTCACCCGCAGGTCCTCGTCCGGGAAGTCCTGGCGGCCGCCGGGGAACGAGATCTCGCCCGCGTGGCGGCGCAGGTCGTCGCGGCGCCTGGTGAAGACCGCATGCAGGTCGCTCTTGTCCAGGTACAGCGGGACCAGGACGCCGGCATCGGTGCTGCCGGGCGCGTCCATCGCGGCCGCCTCCTCGGGCGAGAGCAGGAGACCGCGCAGCCGGTCCGGAGTCGGGTCGCCCGTCAGACGACCTCGACGGACTCCTCGAACATGACTTCGCCCTCCAGCGCCCGGTGCACCGGGCACTTCGCGGCGATCTGCATGAGCCGCTCGCGCTGATCCTCCGGCAGCTCCTTGGGCAGCGAGACGACCATGCGGAACTTGGTCGGCGACCCGCGCTGGGCGGGCTCGTAGTTCACGTCCACCGCCACATCCCCGATCTCCCAGCGCTTGCGCTTGGCGTACATCTCGATCGTGATCGCCGTGCACGACGCCAGGCTCGCTGCGAGCAGCTCCTGGGGACTGGGACCCGAGTCGTCGCCGCCGTTCTCCTCCGGCTCGTCGGCGACGACCATGTGCTCGCGGATCGCGACGTCGTGCTTGAGGGTTCCGTTCTCGCGGCGGGCTGTGGCTCTCATGCCACCTACGCTACTCGAGCGGGTTGAACAGCAGGCCGGTCGGGACCTTGGGATGGAAGAAGGTCGACTTCGGCGGCATCGATTCACCGGCCTCGGCCACCGCTCGCGCCTGCTCGACCGGCGTCGCGCGCAGCAGGAAGGCGGCGTCCGCGCTGCCCGACTCGACCGCCGCCACTGCGTCCGCTGCCCGCTTCACGTAGGCCACCCCCGCCTGCCGGGCGATGTCGTCCTCCGACATCCCGAGCGCCTCCTTCAGGATCAGGGCCTCCAGCAGGGCGGTGTCGAGGTGCCTGTAGGCGCTGGACCGACCCGGGAGCACGCGGTCGGCGATCCCCGGATCCCTCAGGGTCAGCCGCATAGGCCGCCGCTCGAACGCGTCCAGATAGCCGAACGAGACCTTCGGGTCGTTCGCATCGCTCGGAGCAAGGGCGTCGCGTTCCACCGGGGTCGTATCGAAGCTCGCCTCGAGGGCGGCCCGCAGGGCGTCGCGCCGGCCGTCATCCACGCCGGTCAGCAGCCGATGGGTCGGCAGGACGGTGAGCCCCGGATCCGACATCGAGCAGAGGAACATCAGCGTGTAGCGATGCTCGCCCTCGCCCCCGACCTCATCGGCATACACGCGCGCGGTCTCGTAGCGGTGGTGCCCGTCGGCGATCAGGAGCTCACGGTCGGAGAGCAGGTCGCGCACTGTCGCGATCGCCGCCTCGTCGGCGCAGCGCCAGATGGTCGTGGTGGTGCCCTCTGCGTCGGTGGCGCTGCCGAACGGCACGTTTGAGGCCGACGCCGGCTCGAGCGCCGCCCACGCCGCGCCCTCGGGGTCGGGGAAGAGGCTGAAGATGGGGGAGAGGTTGGCGCGGGTCGCGCGGGTCAGCCGGAGCCGGTCCTCCTTGGGACCCGGCTGGGTCCGCTCGTGCGGCCGGATGCGACCGGGTCCATAGTCCTCCACACGCACCCGGCACAGGAACCCGCGGCGCGTCCGCCTCTCCCCGTCGGGCATCTCGAACTCCTGCGTCGCGGCCCACAGGGCGGGCTCCCGGTCCTTGACGACGATGCCCTGCTGCCGCCACGCCTCGAACGTCGTCTGCGCGTGCAGGTAGGGATCGTCGCCGCCCGGGGCCACGGGCAGGTCGATCTCCACCACGTTGAACGGGCTGTGCGCGGCGAGCTCGGCGCGCATGTCCGAGTCGACCACGTCATACGGCGGCGCCGTTACCGCATCGAGCGAGCCGACCGCGCGGAGGTCGTAGTGGAGCGCCCGGAGCGGCAGCACCTCGGCCATGGCCGGGGCACGTTAACTAGCCGCGCGTGCCGAAGTCGGTCGTGTAGGTGGCGCCGTCCGAGAGGCCGGCGCGCGGCGTGCCGCGGGCGATGCCGATCCCGATCTGACGGAACCCGCTGCTGAGGATGTTGTGGCGGTGCGGCGGGCTGTCCATCCAGATGCGGACGATGCCGGCCGGCGTGCCGTAGGAACCGGATCCCCAGGCGATGTTCTCGCCGACGAACCAGCTGCCGGCTCCGCTCAGGTAGCCGGCTGCGCGGATGCGCCCGACGAAGTCGCCGTGGGCGAAGTAGTGGTTGCGCACCATGTCCTTCGAGTGGCGGCTCGAGGCCAGGTCGAGGCGGCCGCTCTCACGGAGCGAGCGAACGCCGTGGGCGCCCCGCTGCTCGTTGAGCAGGCAGAAGGTGGCCTTCCGGATCACGCTGAGCGACGTGGAGCCCGGGTCCGCGTTCGCGTTGGCGCAGCTCGAGGCCGCGGCGCTCTGCGGCGCGATCGCGAGCGCGGCTAGCGCGACCACCGCGGCGGCGGCGCGCGGAATGCGACAGCGGGACTGTTGGAAGGCGGCGGCTGGCACGACGTCTCTGCCCGAGGCGCAGTTCCTCCTGAACGAGCCTCATCGCATAAGTCGGCCCGCCCGCTCTTACACTTGACGCGTGGGGCCGCCGACTGGACGCCCCGCCACCGGGGCGTAGCTCAGCCTGGTTAGAGCGCCGCGTTTGGGACGCGGAGGTCGCCGGTTCAAATCCGGCCGCCCCGACTGCCTCTGAGAAACCGCTTGGTTGCGGAGCTTTTCGCAGTGTCGCGATTTGAAGCTTGTCGCCTTATTTGAACTTCGGCCTGATCCCATGCCGGATCCCGGTAAAGCAGCACCCCGCTCGCGGCCTGCGTGCGTCGCGTCGACTGCCAGAAGGATCGAAGAGCATCACTCTCGGGGCCCGCTGCTGCTTGGGGTCGAAAAGGAAGAGCGAGCCAGCTCGTGCGGCGACCCCCCGGAGCTCGCGGCCTACGGCCTCTGATTTGGAATCAAGCGTCTAGGCCGAGCCAGCTGGGCGGTGCATCTGTAGGGGGGGTCAGGTCTAGTAGGCGTATCGACGCTCGCGTGTTAACGTCCGGCGCGCGACGGATCTTGTCGGTCGGAGGCGCGGCGCGTCGCACGGCGCCTTCATAAGCAGGCAGCCGCAAAGATGCCGACTCGAAGAATGCTGCCCATAGCTCTGG
>VAWV01000189.1 GCA_005883295.1 Actinomycetota bacterium | reverse complement strand
ATCGCCGGCTAGACGCAACTTCCCGAGCAGCAGCCGCCCCTCGCACGAGGGGCGGCTGTTCTCACGCCGCGGCTCGGAGGACCGCTTCCTCGTCGAGGTCCGCGAGCGAATCGAGGACGACGTCCGCCTGCTCGAGCACGTCGGGGTCCGGCGGATACGCGCGATTGGGTATGGCCACGACCCCCAGCCCGGCGGCGTGTGCGGAGCCCATCCCCGCGGTTGAGTCCTCGACCGCCACGCAGCGCTCCGCCCGCGCGCCCAGCCTGCGAGCTGCCTCGAGGTACACGTCAGGAGCCGGCTTGCCGCGCTCGACCTCCTCGGATGAGACGGTGATCGCGAGCAGCTCCTTCCAGCCGCTGAGGTCGAGCACGAGGTCGATGATCTCGCGGTTGGAGGAGGAGGCGAGCCCGAGCGGCCAGCGCGCTGCGATCCGGCGCACGGCCTCGTCCGCCCCGGGCAGCAGGGGCAGCCCGTCGCGGTAGCGGTGCATCAGCAGGCGGACGACGGAGGCTGAGATCTCGCTCGGGTCGAACGGCAGCCCGAGCTCGTCGCGCATGTAGCGGCTCCACTCGGTGGAGCTCATCCCGAGCATCGCGTGCTCGGCGGCGTCAGTCCACGTGCCGCCGTGCTCGCGCGTGAACTCGCGCTTGGCGGCGCTCCACTCCTGCTCGGACTCGAGCAGGAGGCCGTCCAGGTCGAACACCACCGCCTCGACCGCAGGTCGCGCGTCGCCCATGACCGCAAGTCTCCTATCTCCGGCTGGCGTTCCTCGCTCAAGAGGCATAACCTCCCCGGTCCAGGTTCGAGAGGAGATGGGGAGGAGGTCTCATGCTGCGTAGCGGATTGGGCCGGATCGGGATCCTCGGCGCCGGCCTCACGGGCATCGCGCTGATGGCCGCAGGGTGCGGAGGCGGGGGTGGTGGTGGCGGTCCCACGGTCGCCCTCCTGCTTCCCGAGAACCAGACGGCGCGGTACGAGACACACGACAGGCCCGACTTCACGGCGAAGCTCAAGCAGGTCTGTCCCAAGTGCAGCGTCCTCTACAGCAACGCCACCAACGACGCCACGAAGCAGCAGAGCCAGGCCGACGCGGCCATGACCCAGGGCGCGAAGCTGCTCGTGCTCGACCCGGTTGACGCCGGCTCGGCCGGCTCGATCGTGGCCAAGGCCAAGGCCCGCAACATCCCGGTGATCAGCTACGACCGCCTAATCACCAACTCCCAGATCGACTACTACGTGTCGTTCGACAACGCGCGCGTCGGCAAGCTCCAGGCGCAGTCGCTCGACGCCAGGCTGAAGCAGCTCGGCAAGGCCGCTGGCCCGATCATCGCGATCAACGGCGACCCGGCGGACAACAACGCCAAGCTGTTCAAGTCGGGCGCGACCGGTCAGTTCAAGACCGACGGCGTGAAGGTCGCGAAGTCGTACGACACGCCCGGCTGGCTCGGCAGCAACGCCCAGAACGAGGCGCAGCAGGCGATCACCGCGCTTGGCAAGAACGGCTTCGCCGCCATCTACGGCGCGAACGACGACATGGCCGAGGGCGGGATCGCAGCCATGAAGGGCGCGGGCATCGACCCGAAGACGCGGCCGACGACCGGGCAGGACGCGGCGCTCGCGGGCGTCCAGCGCATCCTCGCCGGCATCCAATACATGACGGTCTACAAGGCCGTGACCAAGGAGGCTCAGGACACGGCGGAGCTCGCGGGCGCGCTCGCTCAGGGCAAGCAGCCGCCGGCGGGCCTGGTCAACCAGCACCTGAGCAACGGCAAGAAGACCGTGCCCTCCGTGATCCTGACCCCGGTCGCGGTCACGAAGAGCAACATCAAGGACACGATCGTGAAGGACAAGTTCTGGACGGTGTCGCAGATCTGCACGTCCGCGTACGCGGCGGCGTGCAAGTCGGCGGGCCTCCAGTAGGCATGCTCCGAGGGCGGGCTGCCTCCGGGCGGCCCGCCGCGGGCGGCGAAAGGACACCACGACATGAACTCGAGCACCCCGCTCCTGGCCCTCCGCGGAGTGAGCAAGAGGTTTGGCGCGGTGCAGGCGCTCGACGGCGTGGACTTCGAGGTCGCCGCAGGCGAGGTGGTCGGCCTCGTGGGCGACAACGGCGCCGGCAAGTCCACCCTCGTCAAGACCATCTCGGGCATCTACTCGCCGGACGCGGGCGAGTTCTTCTTCGACGGGCAGCCGGTCTCGATCGGCGGTCCGACCGACGCCGCCGTTCTGGGGATCGCGACCGTCTACCAGGACCTCGCCCTCTGCGACAACCTCGACGTGGTAGCCAACCTCTTCCTCGGCCATGAGGAGGTGGCCGCAGGGCCCGCCGGCCTCACGCGCCAGCTAGACGAGATCGAGATGGAGCACCGCTCGGAGGAGCTCCTGTCCAACCTCGCGGTGACGATCCCGAGCCTCCGCAACGAGGTCGGGACCCTCTCGGGCGGCCAGCGTCAGCAGGTGGCGGTGGCGCGCTCGCTGCTCGGCGAGCCGAAGGTCGTGCTGCTCGACGAGCCGACCGCCGCGCTCGGTGTCGCGCAGACCGCGCAGGTGCTGGCGCTGATCCGCCGGCTGCGCGAGCGTGGGCTCGGTGTGCTTGTGATCAGCCACAACCTGGCCGACGTGTTCGAGGTCACCGACCGCATCTTCGTGCTGCGGCTCGGGCGCCGGGCCGCGAGCTTCGCGACCGCGTCGGCCAGCCAGGACGACGTGGTGGCCGCGATCACGGGCGCCAGGGAGCGAGCGGCGACGGGCGGCAACGGAACGGGAGGTGCGCGATGAGCTCCACACCGGAGCAGGCGGCGGCGCCCCTGCCCGAGGAGGTCAAGCCGCCGGCGTGGCTCGAGGTGCTCCGCCGCTTCGTCCAGGGCGATCTCGCTTCCTTGCGCGTCTTCGTGGTCCTGGCGGTGATCTGGGCGATCTTCCAGATCGAGAACAGCCACTTCCTCACCGCCCAGAACCTCACCAACCTGTTCCTCCAGATCACCGCTGTCGGGCTGATCTCGGTCGGCGTGGTCTACGTCCTGCTGCTCGGCGAGATCGATCTCTCCGTGGGCGCGGTGAGCGGCCTTGCGGCGGCGATCATGGCGGTGCTCAACGTGAAGCACGGCTGGAGCCCGTACACGGCGATCGCCGCCGGCGTGGTGGCGGGGCTGGTGATCGGGCTGGTTCAGGGGTTCTTCTTCACGCAGTTCGGCATACCGTCGTTCGTAGGTGCTCGGCAGCACGGGGACGGTGAACGTCACCGACGGCAAGATCACCGGGTTGGCCAACCACTTCTACTCCGACACGATTGGCTGGATCGTCGCCGCGATCGTGATCGCGATCTACGCCGGCGGGACGCTGCTCGCCTGGCGCAGACGTGTCACCGCGGGGCTCGCGGACCAGCAGCTCGCCGGGCCGATCATCCGGATCGTGCTCGCCGCCGCCGCGGCGATCGCTGCGATCGCGGTCGTGAACAACGACCGCGGCCTCCCGCTGGCCGTGTTGATCCTCCTCGCCTTCGTGGGCGGTATGGAGTACGTGGCCACCCGCACGCGGTTCGGCCGGCACGTGTTCGCCGTCGGCGGCAACGCCGAGGCTGCCCGGCGGGCCGGAATCCGCATCAACGCGATGCGGATAACGGTCTTCGGCATCGCCGGCACGATGGCGGCGATCGGGGGGATCCTCGCAGCGTCGCGGCTGCTCGCCGTGAACCAGAACTCCGGCGGAAGCGACCTGCTGCTCCTGGCGATCGCCGGCCCCGTGATCGCGGGCACCAGCCTCTTCGGCGGCCGCGGATCGGTCTGGACGGCGCTCCTCGGCGCGCTTGTGATCGGCTCCATCTCGAACGGGATGGACCTGCTGGCGCTCGAGTCGTCCGTGAAGTTCATGGTCACCGGCGGCGTCCTGCTTGCCGCGGTGATCATCGACGCGCTGGCACGGAGGCAGCGCCAGGCCGCCGGAAGGGTCTAGAGGGCGGGCGCGTTGCGCCCGCCACCGGAGCTCGCCGCAGAGACCCGAATGGGTAGCTCGGTTGGGTAGTTCAGCGGATTGTGGTTATGCGTCGCGCCCCCTAGCCTCGCCGCGGCGGGGGCGCATGAGCGGCAGCAACGGATCCAACCAGACGGCGCATCTGACCCGGCGGGGACTCATCGGCGGCGCGGCGCTGGGCGCAGCAGGCGCCGTCGGGGCGAGCGACTGGCTTGGCGCCGGCTCGACGGAGAGCGAGGCGAAGCCAGCGCGCACTCGCAAGCCCAAGCGCGTCGATGTCGCGGTCGTCGGCGGAGGGCCGGCCGGGCTCGTCGCGGCGCGCAGGATCGCCGCCGCCGGCAAGTCGGTCGTGGTCCTGGAGGCGCGTGACCGCGTTGGCGGCCGAGCGAGGAACTGGCGCTGCGGGATGCCCCCCGCGTGCGACTGCGGGCAGACCTTCGCCAGCACCCACACGCGGGTTCGGGCACTGGCGAAGGAGTTCGGCATCGAGCTCTACCCCCAGCACGCGGTCGCAACGGGCCAGGTCAACGACGTCCTGTACGCCGACGGTCAGCGGTTCCAGTCACCGGCGGGAGGGCCGCTCAACTCCCGCTCCTTCGCGCCGATCATCGCCGATGCGTCGATTCCCTTCCGCATGCTCGATTCGATGGCGGCGACTGTGCCGCCGAGGGCGCCCTGGGAGGCACCTCGCGCGGCCGAGTGGGACGGGATGACGGTTGAGACCTGGAAGCAGCAGAACACGCTCACGGACTTCGGTCGCTGGTGGGTCGACTTTCTCGTCTTCCTCTGTGGGCTGACGGACCCCGACAAGGTCTCGCTACTTCACCTGCTCAGCTATCTCGCGCGGCTCGGCGACGGCAAGCACGGCACGAACGAGGCCCTCGACTTCATCTTCCTGGGCGATTTCGTCCTGGGCGGCATCCAGCAGCTGCCCAACCACCTCGCCAAGCAGCTCGGCCGCCGCGTGGTCCTCGACGCGCCGGTACGGCGCATCTCCCAGAAGCACGGACGTGTCCGGGTCGAGTCGGACAGGCTGGGCGTGGTCGCCAAGCGGGTCGTCATCGCGACGGCGCCGTCTCTGAACGCCCTGATCGACTTCGAGCCGGGCCTGCCCGAGTCGCGCGCGCAGCTCCTGCAGCGATATCCGCAGGGCAACATGTACACGTTCTCGGCGATCTACGAGAAGCCCTGGTGGCGCGAGAAGGGCCTCACCGGGCGCGGCGCGGGCCTGCATCCGATCTACGCCGTGGTCGATTTTTCACCGCCCGATGGCTCGAGCGGGCGACTCTGCGGCGTTGGCGTCGGCGCAACCCAGGCGCGCCTTGCGCGACTCCCGGCAGCGGAGCGCCGGCGAGCCGTGTTCGACAACCTCGCGACCTATCTGGGCGATGAGGCGCGCAGGCCGCTCATGACGCTGGAGCGCAACTGGAACGGCAGCATCCGCCGCGACGCTCCCTGGGTCGACGACGTCGCAGGCCAGTGGTCGCGCGGCTGTCCCGGCTACCTGGGCCCCGGTATCTGGACGAGCGGCTACGAGGGCGGCGCGGTGCACACGCCGGCTCCTGGAAACGATGCCGCTCGGAACATCGCGGGCTTCGTCGCCGCGGTTCGCGCGAACGACGGCGCGGCCGTGCACCGCTACATCTCCGAGAACTCGTCGTTCTACGCGAGTCGGTCATCCACCGTCTCGTTCCCCGGCCCCACGGGCTCGGCCGCCCGGCTCATCAAGGACCTCCGCGCCGACAAGGCCGCCAAGCCGCAGGTCCTCGGCATCGATGTCCTGTACGGCTTCTTCGCGCTGAAGGCGAACGGCGACAACTACGTGCTGATCACCACGCACGGCCCGACGGGCTACAAGTTCATCGGCTTCTACCCGCTGCCCGCGGGGTAGGACTCAGGGCCCGCCCGCCGGCGCCACGTCGACCGACGCCTGCGCCTGCGCGCCGGTCGCGGGGTTGTGGACGACGGCCGTGTAGGTACCGGTCACCACGTTCTGCGTGTTGGTGAATGTGTAGGAGCCGCTGCCGTCCGATCCCGTCGAGATCGAGTAGTGCTCGGTCACCCCGTCGGGCCGCGTTAGCGTCACGTCCAGCGTCGTGCCGGGCCTGAACCCCGACGCGCCCAGCACGAACGTGTCGCCCTGGTGGCCGGAGCTGGGGGAGAACGAGGCGCTGGGGTTCTCCGGCTGCTGCTGCGGCGTTCCGTTCGTGGCGGTGCCGCCGCCAGACGGTGGCGCCGGCGTGCCGCCCGGCGGTGGAGTCCCGCTGTACGGGCCATCCTTGCTCCCGTCCGTCCCGGCGGGCCGGGTAAAGATCTTGCCCGTGCTGGGGTCGTACAGCTTGAAGACGTTGATGATCGTCGTCGACTGGTTGATGATCGTTATGTGGGTCGAGGAGAACCCGCTCCACAGCGGACCGATGTAGGTCGGGCTCGTGTAGAGGATGGGCGGGGTGAGCGGGTTTCCGCAGTAGCACTTCACCACCGGCTCGCCGTATTTGTCCACAAAGACTGCGGTCCCGGCCTCCAGTACCGCCTGGAGCGGGTTGGCCTGCCCGTTCACGTAGCCGTGGTTCGTCACCCGCGTGTCAGTGCGCAGCGTGACCGCCGTCAAGCGGGACACGTACCTGCGGATCTCGGTGGTCTGGATGTGAAGCGTCGCCACCCAGGCGTCCGCCTTGGCTGGGTTGGCCTCGAGGTAGGTGACCAGCTTGCCGGCGTCGCACGTCGAGTAGTTGCGTGTGCCGCCGTAGAGGCCAGGCAGGCCCCCGGCGTAGTTCGCCGGGCCGCCTCCGGTCGCGACGGCGGCTGGCGGTGGCTTGATGCCGGACAGGTCCTTTCCGACGTTCGGCGTGAACGGGTTGGCGACGGGCTTGGACACGGGCTGCACCGTCACCTCGCTGTGCCCCTTCACGCCCGCTGTCTTGGACGATCCGCCGCACGCGGCCAGCAAGCCGGTGGCGGCGCAAAGCACGGCGATCACGCGTAAGGCGGCCATCGAGTCCTCGCGGCAAACCTAACCCACCCGGCGGCGAGAGCGCAAGCGCGGATCAGTGGCCGGCGCGGATGGTGCGGCCCAGGGCCGAGATGTTCCCGGCGTCGTCGATCGTCCTGATCGCCAGGTAGATCCGACCTGTCGGCAGGCCGCGGAGGGTGAGCGTCTGCTTCGTCCCGCCGGGCGCCGGCCTCGCCACCCGCTTGAGCAGATGGCCGCGGCGGCGGAAGTTCGCGTCCGTGAGCGGGCGCCGGGACCAACGCACGATGTACTGCGTGGCGCGGCCGATCATGAAGTCGTCGCCCGGCGCCGTGAATCTGAGCGTGAGCGTGTGGCGGACCTTGCGCGCCTTGAGGCTGGCGATCGCGGCGGGCCGGCGGGTGTCCATCCCGTACAGCCCCGTGTTGTGCTCGTCGTGGCGGTAGTGCCACCAGCTGTCGTTCTTCCGCGGGTCGCCGCCGACGGACCACACGTAGACGTAGCCCTCGCGGGTAACTGTCGCGTAGCGGAGCTTGCCGTTCATCGACGGGTCGGCGACCGCTCCAGAGAAGCCGATCCACTGACCGGTGTACTTCGGGAATCCCGGCGCCTCGCCGCCGGCCGGGTCGTAGGCGTGGATGAAGTAGTTGTCGTTCCCCTCCACCGCCTGGCGGGCGCTCGACCCGCCGAAGCTCGCCACGATCGGCGACTCGTAGAACGGGAAGCCGTCCTGGCGGCGCGGGAAGCCGGACAGGACCGAGCCATCTGACAGGTTCCAGGCCTTCTCGTACACCTGCGGGACCGACGCCTGGCCGGGCACCTGCAGCGCCGCCTCGATGGTCTCGATCCCGGTCTGGCTCTGAACGAGGTTCGGGTGGCCCGACCCAGTCAGGTCACCCAGGACCGCCTGACCCGTGAGCGTGATCGTGTGGGTGTCGCCGCTCGGGCGGTACGGCGGGTTGGCCGAGCAGTCCGAGCTCTTGCACGAGGCGTCGAGGGTGCGCTCGAGCGACCCGTCGCCCCGGAAGATGTCCACCGGCCCGGTCACGCCGCCGGTGATGACCCGGAGCTTGCCCGAGCCGTCGAAGTCGCTGATCACGGCCGGGCTCGAGCTCTCGCCCACGAAGTCGATCGACTGGTCGTAGCAGAAGGCCCCGGTCTTGACGGCGGCGGGCCAGTTCGGCAGGTACGGGCCGCCGGTGTGCCGGTTTCCGTTTGACCAGATCCCGTACATCCAGGTCTTGGCCACGTCGGACCCTGACGGCTGCACCCCGATCAGCGACTGCCCGAGGTTCTCGGTGGAAGTGCTTGCCCCGTTGCACTCGAAGCTCGGCACGAACACCTGCGGCCGCCCCGTGTGCAGGACATCCGCCACGGCCACCGGGTACATGAGCTTGGCGTCGCGCTCGTAGCTCTTCGGGTCCACCCCGTCGCGCGCGAAGTCGGCCTGCGGGAGCTTGACCTCCACCGGCCAGCCCGGCACCGCCTTCCCGTCCGGGCGCCACGCGTACACGAACCCGTCGAAGCCTCCGATGATGATGTCCATGCGCTTGCCGCCCTCGAGCGGCGCGAGCACCGGCGCCAGCAGGCTGCCGCGATCGGGCAGCTTCGTGTGCGGGTTGAGCCCGTGTGGGGTGGGCACCGGAAGCGTCCAGAACCGCTTCTGGGTGTGCAGCGGGAAGTGCCGGAGGAGCCTGCCGCTCGAGTCCCACGCGTACACGTTCCCGTTCAGCGAGTTCGCGACGATCTCGAGCCGCCCGTCGCCGTTCAGGTCGCCCACCGCGGTGCCGGCCAGCGGATCGCGCACGTCGCGAAGCGCGGGGTCCCGGTAGGCGGGCGCGCTGTAGTTCTCGGGGTTGAGCGGGTCGATCGCGCGGTCGGGCAGGCTGTGCACCGGGAAGCCCTTCAGCTCGTTGCCGTTCGGACGCAGCACGTGCACGTCGCCGTCGTAGGTCGCGAACACGAGGTCGAGCTCGTGCCGCCCGGTCAGGTCCACGAAGCTGGGCGCGCCGCCCATCTCGGCGCCGACGTACTTCGGATAGCCGGCCTGCAGCGCTGGATCGTGACGGAGCCCGACGGTCTTGCGGTCCTCCCCGCGCAGCCCGTTCGCGTCCCTCACGCGCAGTCGGATCGTGAGCGTGTACTGCTCCGGACCGTCGGGCTGGAGCGTCTGCGCCGGAGCGTGCTCGTAGAAGGAGGGCGGGACCTTCGACAGGTCGATGCTCCCAAGCGCCCCATTCTTCGGATGGGTCACGGCGCTCGTCGCGACCGTGTGGAAGGCGCTGTCCGCGGGGTCGGCCCCGAGCGCGTACTCCAGGGTGTAGGAGGCGGCGCCGCCCGAATGGAAGCGACTGGGGGCGAGCGACCCCCCCACCGTAAGGAACCGCTGCCTCACCGGGTCCACGTACTGGAACCAGCGCGGCGAGGTCAGGTCGGCCGTGGGCGGGATCTTCCCCTGGAGGATCATCCGGGTGGCCGCGCCCACGTCGGGCCGGCCGTATCCGTACTGGGTCGACCAGTTGTGATGGTTGGCGTCGGTCACGCTGTTCGGGTTGCCGGGCCACTGCTGGCTGGTGCCCGGCGCCTGCGTCTGGGGGATCACCGGCTGCGCCGTGTCCATCAGGACCTGCTTCACCTCGTTCGGCGTGAGCCGGGAGCCGATCACGTGCTGGTCGCGCGCGTTGAGGGCCGCGGACTGGGTCATCGCCAGGGCCGAGGCCATGAACGGCGTGGCGCCGGATGTGGTCACCTCCCCGCCGGAGAAGATGTTGTGGGTCCCGTAGCTCGTCACGTTCGAGCGGGCGCGGAACCAGGTTGTCCCCGGGGCGGCCGGCCCGCCCTTGTCCTCGAACAGCGAGTTGCCCGGGATGACGTGGTTCCACAGCATCCCGTCGGTGTGGTCCATCGAGTCGAAGTCGTTCGAGTCGAGCGACAGCAGGACGCCCTTGTTGTACGCGTAGTCGATGGCGCGCTGGTTGAACGAGCTGTAGGCGTAGCCGACAACGACCGAGCTGATCGCAGTCGCACCGAGGTCGGCCGCGTAGAGGATCGACTCCCCCCACTTGTCGGTGCGGCCCAGACATTCCGGCCCCTGCTTGATCGGAACGACGCGGCAGTTACGGCAGGCGCCGACGCCCGCGTAGCCGTTGTTCGCCTCGCCGGCGATCAGCGAGAGGAGCCCGGGCGCGTGGCTGTATGACGTGTCCTCGGTTTGCGGGTCGTTGTTGTTGCGCTCAAAGTTCCAGCCGCTGATGTCGTTCGGATAGCCGTTGCCGTCGTTGTCGAAGCGCCCGTTCGGCGGACAGTCCAGGAGCTGTCCGTTCGAGATGCGGCAGTGGCCGAAGACGGCGATCAGGTCCTCGGGCGAGAGGTAGCCCGTCTTCGTCCCGCCGATGCTCACCTGGTTCAGATACTCGTGCTGACCGTTTGCGGCGCAGCCGCGCTGCGTGCCCTCCTCGTGCTTCGTGAAGGGGGTTACGCCGCTGGCGCAGGGCGGGTTGACGCGCGGGTCGTCGGCGTAGTCGCGGATGTCGAAGTGGCCGTCGCCGTTGGCGTCGTAGGTGCCCGCGCTGGTCCCGTCGGCCTTCTCTGGGTAGGGAAGCTCCGGCTGATTCAGGTAGATGTTGTCGAGCGAGTCCTTGATGTTGTTGCTCGAGTAGTTCACGCCGCCCTCGATGTAGGCCACGAGGACGTCGGGGCGGCCGATGTTGCCCTGATCCCACGCGCCGGTGAAGTCGAGCCCGGCCATGTGGTCGGGGTCGTGCGCCGACTTCGCCCAGCACGGCAACCCGCCGTCCGGGTGGGGCAGGACCTGCGCTTCGGTGACCGGGGCCGGGCAGTCGTTACCGGTGAGCTGTCCGAACATGTCCCACTGCTCGCTGTCGGTGCAGCCGGTCACCGAGTCCTGGGTCTCGCACCCGGCGAAGTCCGGGTCGTTCGGCGGATCGTTGGCGACCTTCGCCTGCGCCGCGGAAGCCGCCAGTGCCAGTGCCCCGAGAAGCGCGCACACAAACGCCAGCCACCTCGCGGCCGCCCCTCCCGTGAGCGTCGTGTCGCGCAAGCTCCCTGCCCTCTTGCCCGGGACTACTCGGGCCGGGGGGACGCTACCAGCGTGCGTGTCGCGGCGTGCCGGCTACCAGCTTCCGCCGGCCGGGCAGCCGCCCGTGCCCGGCTTGTCGCAGCTCCTGGTGGCCGCGCCGCTCGCACCCTTGTCGATCTTGAAGTTCGTGCCGGACCCCGAATGCGCGACGACCGTGTAGGTGGCCGTGCCTGCCTTCGCCAGCTCCACCTGGCCCGGCCCCGAGCCGATCGGCACGTTGATGCCGGCCGGCTTCTTGCAGTTCGTGTAGGTCTGCTGGTCCACGAAGCAGGCCTCGAGCCCGCTCACGAAGTTGCGGGCGTCGGCCTTGGCCACGGCGTCCTGCTGATCCGCGTTGCCGCCTGCGGCCGGTGTGGGCGCCGTCGTCGCCGGTGGGTGGTACGCCGACTTGCGGTTCGACTTGCCGCATGCCGCGCCCCCCACGACAAGCACGCTCAACACGACCGCGAGATACAGCTCTGGCTTCGGGACGGGGCAGGCCGCTCCTCCCGCGGAAGGGTCAAACGGGCGCCCAGCGAAGAGAGCGGGCGACCGGGACGCTGCCTCGTGCATAGGAACGCCCGGCCGCCCGACGTGAACTATCGGCAGATCGCAGCCCTGCTCGCAGTAGCCGTCGGCGAGGCGGTCCTCTACGAGGGTGGATTCTCGGCGACAGCGCGCTTGCTGTTCGCGGCCCTGGCCGCCGGTGCCGTGGTGGCCGCGGTCCTCTGGGACCGTCGCTGGGTGACCCGCCTCGTTCGGATTCCCCCGGTCGTCGTGCTCCTGGGGCTGGGCGTATTCGGCGCAGCCACGTCGGCCTGGACGGTGAGCTCCGCCGGCACGGCTCTGGCTTGGGGAATGACGGTTGCCGCGTACGCGGGCGTGATGCTGGTGGCCGCGGCGCTGGCGCGAGTGCCGCGGGTGGCTGAGGTAACGGCGGCGGGGATCTGCGGCCTCGCGATCATCAGCGGGCTCGTCGGCCTCGCCGCCGCGGCGAGCTTCGGTGAGCCGTTCGCGGACCGCGTCGGGGGCGTCTGGCGGCCGGGCGGGACGCTCGAGTACTCGGCCGCGCTCTCGCTCCTGGAGGTGTCGGCGCTCCCGGCGCTGCTGTTCGCTATGTGCCGGCCGTCCCGCCGCCTGGCAGCGGCCGGTGCGCTCGGCGGTGCGGTGGCCGCCTCCGTCCTCGCCCTCTCGGGTAGTCGCGCCGAGCTGGCGCTTGGCGCCCTGGTCTGCGCCGCCGCGGTTGCGTTTCCGGGCCGCACCGTGCGGTCGAGCCGCGCGGTCGCGGTAGCCGCCGTCGGCGTTCTCGCCGCTACGGCCGCCTCCGCGCACGTTTTTGCCGGCGGTGCGACGGTAGCGGCGGCCCGCAGCCCCGGGCATCACGCACCGCGGACGCACGCGGCCGACTTCTGGCACGGTCGCCTCCACCTCTGGCACGCGGCAATCGAGACCGCCGCCGACAGGCCCCTGACCGGGTCGGGCGCCGACGCCTTCCTCGCTGCGAGCGCGCGCCACCAGCAATCGGGACCGGTGCGGTTCGCGCACGATCTTCCGCTCGAGCTGGCGGCCGAGCTCGGGATCGCGGGTGCGCTCCTCGCGCTCGCGCTCTACGCGACCGTGGCCAGGGAGGCGTGGCGTGCCCGCCATGGCCGTGCCTTCTGGCTGCTCGGGCCGGCCACCGTCGCGTTTCCCGTTGCCGGGCTGGTCGACTGGCCCTGGCACCTCGCGGGCTGTGGAGCGGTTTGGGCGGTCTCCCTGGGAGTCCTAGCCGGCGGCATCCGAGCCTCTGAATACGGTTCCGCGCCGATGCGGCGGGCGACTCCGGAGGCACGATGAAGACCACACGCGCACGGGCGCTCGCGGGCGCCGTAATGGCCTGCTGGCGGGCTGCGGCGGGAGCTCGAACACGCAGCTCAGCTACAGCGCCTTCATCTCCAAGGCGAACGCGATCTGCCGGCACGCGCAGGCCGTGTCATCCAAGGCGAAGACCCCGCAAGAGTCCGCGGCCGCCGCCGACCCGGATCTGAAGAAGTTCAAGGCACTCAAGCCGCCCGACGCACTGAAGCCCGCCTTCGACCGCTTCGTCTCGATCGCCGAGCAGCAGGAGGCCGCCCTGCGGAAGGGCGACGTGAAGACCGCTCAGTCGCTGAATTCAGCCGACAATGCTGCGGCGTCCGAGATGGGCACGCAGGACTGCATCTCGCACTAGAAAGAGGTCCGGACGTT
>VAWV01000188.1:6435-15891 GCA_005883295.1 Actinomycetota bacterium | reverse complement strand
ATCGTCCATTCGGACGCCAATGGCCACCGTTACGGCCTCTCGTTCTACGGCGCGTACATGAACAACTCAGTCGGATCGTTGTTCGCGTACGCCAGCCGCCTGTAGAAGAACGCTCGTGCGCGAGGGCCCCGCTGCCGCGGGGCCCTCGCGTCCGGCTGGGAGTGTCGTCTGCATGACGTTCGTTCGGTCACCCAACAGATAGCCACACGAGACCGTCTCAGCGATCCTGCGGCCATGAACTACGTCTTCACGGATCTCCGCGACGGGGAAACCCTCAGGCAGTACGCGGCACGGGTCCGACCGAGACGCCGGTCGAGGTGGGAGGCCGGCCAAGCCCGGATCCTCGTCTTGGCCGCGGTGCTATCCGTTGGGCTGGTCGCTCCTGTCGCCGCCCGCGCATCCGGAGAGCAATCGGGATCGAAGGCCGCCCCCGCGCAGGTCGTGGTTGGTTACGAGCGGACGGCGAGCCAGTCACAGAAGGCCTCGCTCCAGCGGGCGACGGGCACCGCGCCGATCGACTCGCTTCCAGGCCAGACACAGGTCCTGAGGGTCAAGGGAAGCGAGTCGATCTCGCACGCTGTGGAAAGGCTTCGCGCGCAGCCGGGCGTGCGCTACGCGGTACCGAACTTCCGGCTGCACGCGGCTGGGCCGTGGCAGGCAGGGCTACCGAACGATCCGGGAAACGGGAGTCCCGGAGACTGGATTGATCTCCAATGGAACTTCGCCGGAGCTTTCGGCGTCAACGCGCCGCACGCGTGGGGTGTCGCGCGTGCGGCCGGCGCACCCGGCGGTAAGGGCGTCACCGTCGCCGTCATCGACTCGGGCATTGCGTACCGCGACTATGGACAGTTCCGCCGAGCGCCCGACCTGCCGAGTCACGGGTGGGTGGATCCCTACGACTTCATCAGCCACAACCGCTATCCGCTCGATCGGCTCGGACACGGCACCCTGGTGGCGGGCACCATCGCGCAGAGCACGGACAACGGCGTCGGGCTCACCGGGCTCGCTTACGGCGTGAAAATCATGCCGCTCCGGGTGCTCGACTCAAACGGCGACGGCGACGGCGCGACCCTGGCCAAGGCGATCAGATATGCGGTCGATCACCACGCTCAGGTCATCAACATGAGTGTGGCCTTCGACGACCCCTCGCTTGACGCCCGCAGCATTCCCGAGGTGATCTCCGCAATCAGGTATGGGCACGGTCACGGCGTGATCATGGTCGGTGCGTCCGGCAACGAAGGCTCAAATCACGTCGATTATCCGGCCCGCGACCGCGACGTGCTCTCGGTCGGCGCGACCACCGCCGACGGCTGCCTCGCGCGATACTCCAACTACGGCCGCGGACTCGCCGTGGTAGCACCAGGGGGCGAGAACGACGCCAATCTCACCGGCAACGCATGGGATAGGTCGCACTGCCATCCCCGTCGACACCTTCCGCTGGTCTATCAGCAGACCTTCAAGGATGCGTCGATGGACTTCGGCCTCGCTGGCGATTACGGGACCTCGATCGCGACGCCTCACGTCACCGCGATCGCCGCGCTGATCCTCGCCACCCACGTCATCGGTCGGCATCCGGCGCCCGACGTGGTGGAGAAACGCGTCGAGACAACAGCACGAGACCTCGGAGCCACCGGGTCGGACAGCCATTACGGAGCAGGCCTCGTCGACGCCGGAGCCGCGATCAAGCCCTAGACCGTTTGCCACGCCGACGTAGCATCGGCAGTGCAAACCGTCTAGCGGCGCATCGCGGCGATCCGCGGCACGTACTTTGCGGTGCGCTCCGGCAACCGGTCCAGGCGGAACCACTCGACCTCGGCGATCTCGGCGTGGTCGGGATCGAGCGGCCGGTCCCCAATCTCCGAGGTGAAGCACCAGAGCCGGTCGCGCTTGCCGTCGATCCGCGCGAAGAGCTCGCCCAGCAGGGTCCAGTCGTCCACGTCGATTCCGAGCTCCTCGTGGATCTCGCGCCGGGCTGCGTGGCCAGGGTCCTCGCGCCGCTTCACGCCGCCTCCCGGGAGCTCCCAGGTGCGCCGCCGCCCGTAGGTGTGCCGGACCAGCAGGACCTGCCCGTCGCGGGTCAGCACGCACTTCACCCCGCGCTTCTTCGGGTGGGTGAGCAGCCACCAGGCGTGCAGCACGTGGTAGCCCACCCGGAACCCGAGCCGTAGAACGGGGTCGCGCAACCGGCGCACACGGCCGACTGTAGGCGAGCCCGCGGGGCGACGCTCAGCGCCGCGAGATATCGGTCAGGGGCACCGTGGAGGTGCGCCCCTGCCTCAGCCAGTGCACCTCGGCCGTCCCCGCCCGCGCGTCGACTGCGCGCACCCGCCCGATCTCACCGGTCGACTTCTTGCGGACATGCCCGGATGGAAGCGGCGTGGCGACCCGCTGGGGTGTCCGTGCCCGTGCCCGGCGCTCGCGGGGAACGCGCACGCGATTGAGCTCGCGCTCCTGCGACGAGCTGGAGGCGTCCTCGACGGGGGCCACCGTCGCGCCGGTTCCCTTGGTGAAGTGATCGAGCTTGTAGGTGCGAGCCATCGCACCTCAAGTCTAGGGTCCGCCAGCGGCCGCTTTAGGGAACGGACGGCGAGTCGGCCAGCGCCCGAAGCAGGCGCTTCGCCACGCCGCGCAGTGTCTCCTTGCCGTACGAGTGGCTGCCGTCGGCGTAGGTGAGGATCGCCACCGACACCCGCTGATGGCCGCGGCGCAGGAGCGCCACCTGATGGTCCACCCGCCCGGTGCCGGACCCCCAACCGCCCTTCGAGTAGAGCCGCCAGCCGTCCGGCTTCACGCGCCAGATCCCCCACCGCTGCGACGGGGTGATCGAGGCGAGCAGGTGCAGCGCGTAGTCGCGATGGCGGCTGACCACGTACTTGTCGATGTAGAGGAGGAAGCGGGCCTGGTCGTTCGCGTCGATGTGGCTGTTGCCCCAGATCGGATACTCGAACCTGAACGCGTGCATGTGGGCCTTGCGGGCGACCTCGTAGATCGCGTGCGAACCCACGCTCTGAATGCACCGGTTGGCCGCGTTGTTGTCCGAGCGGGTGATCATCGGCCAGAGGATGTCCCTGTCGCTGCTGGTCAGATCGCGGTGCCGCACGCTGCTTCGGTTCAGGTACGCCACCATCAGCATCGCCTTGAGCACGCTCGCGGACGGGTAGATGCGCGTGTCGTGGTAGCCCCAGTAGCGGCTCCGGGTGGACACCGCGAAGGAGATGACCCCGTTGCGGTGTCGCGCGTACTCCTCGGCCGACCGCATGTCGGGCAGCCACGGATGGACTCCGTCGCTGACCTGGTTCGGCGGCTCCTGCGACGGCGTGGTGCTGGTCTGGGCCGGCTGCCCCGGCTGTGAGAGAGCCGGCGCCGCGAGCGCGGGCAGGCTGACGCCGGCGGCCAGCCCGGCGATGACGAGGATCGGAGCGAGGATGCGCTTCATCGCGGTCGGCCGAGGCTAGCTGATTCGACCCCGATCGCGGCTCCGGCGGCGGGCGACGCAATACTGGGCCGACGGCCATGCGTACCCCGAAGCGAATCGCCGTCACGACGGCCGCCACGCTCGCAGCCGCGGTCGGTCTCGGCGGACCCGCGCCCCCGGCGGGCGGCGCCCGCGGCGACGGCCCGATCGGCGCCGGCGCGTGGTCCTGGTTCGGCGACCCGCGCGCCGTCTACTACGAGGGCGCCCACCGGCGCACGTACGTCGGCTGGATCAGCACGCACGGAAACGTGCGCGTGGCCAGCATCGACGGCGACACCGGGCGGATCCACACCGTCACCCTCAAGCACGGCCTCGGGGTCGACGACCACAACGATCCCTCGCTCCTCATGCTCCCCGGCGGGCGGCTCGAGGTCTTCTACTCGCCGCTGTACTACCGCGTGATGCACCGCCCCGAGGACGTGACGTCCTTCGGGTCCACGCACGTGCTCCACACCAACACCCCGGGGCGGCTGGGGTGGACCTATCCCAACCCGGTCTACCTCTCGCGAGAGCACCGCACCTGGCTCTTCTGGCGCGGCGGCAACTGGATGCCCTCGTTCTCGACCAGGCGCGACGGCAGCTCGTGGACGGATGCGCGCACCCTCATCCGCACGCGGCGGGGGCGCCGGCCCTACGTGAAGGTCGCCTCGGACGGACGCCGCACGATCGATATCGCCTTCAGCGAGGACAACCCCGACCACATCCGCACCGGCATCTACTACTTCCGCTACCGGGCGGGTCACTACGAGCACGCCGACGGGCGGCGCATCCCCGGCGGGCACCCGCTCGACGAGTTCGACGCCGATCGGGTAAGGCCGGAGAAGCCGGGCCGCGCCTCGGCCTGGGTCCACGACGTCGCATCGGACAGCCAGGGGAAGCCGGCGATCGTCTATGTCACCTACCCGTCGGTGCACGACCTCCGCTACCGCTACGCGCGCTGGGACGGGCACCGCTGGCTCGACCACGAGATCGTGGCCGCCGGAAAGCCGCTCAACGGGCCGTATGCCGGAGGCATCTCGCTCGACCACGAGAATCCCTCCATCGTCTACCTCTCGCGCCGGATCCACGGTGTGTTCGAGGTGGAGCAGTGGATCACCGTCGACGACGGACGCCACTGGGCCCACCGCGCGGTGACGAGGCACTCGAGCGAGAACAACGTCCGCCCGGTGACCCCGCGCGGCGAGACCGGGCACTACACCGTGCTGTGGATGCACGGGCGCTACCGCCGCTACACGGAGTACGTGACCACCATCACGCGGAAGGGCATAGGTCGAGCCCATCGGCTCTTCTGACCCCGGCCCGTCTCGCCGGAGCGGTCGAGGCGAGTGAGTTGATCAGCCGGCTCGTGATCGTGGCGACGACCGGGTTCTGCGGCACGGTGTTGAGCATCACGAACGCGCCGAGCCGGCGGCCCTTGAGGAAGGCGATCTGGGCCGCGAAGCCGCGCGACTCGCCGTTCTTGTACACACAGGTGGCCTTCGAACGGCCGCCGCCCGTGACGTCGAGCCGCCACCCGAGCCCGATCCGTCGCGTGGGGTCCGAAGGGTCGTCCCGAGGCCGGGTGAGGGACGGCGTGTCGTACAACAGCGAGCGCGCCGCGCTCAGGGCCGGCGTCCCCGACAGCCCCATGCTGAACGACAGCCAGGTGAGCATGTCGATGGAGGAGGAGTAGAGCCCGCCCGCCGGGTCCGCGTACGGACCGGGCGGGAAGAAGAGCGGCGTCGGCTCGCGGCGTGACCCATCCATGGTGGCGCGGGCGCGCATGGCGTCGAACCGCGCAGGCGCCAGCCCCCGCCACCTGAACCCGCTGTGCGTGCTGGACATCCCCAGCGGACGCGTGATGGCGGCCTCGTTGTCCTTCTCCCAGGCCGAGTAGGAGGACGGTGAGTACCCGTCGCGGCGGCCGAGCGCCTGTCCCAGGATGCCGTAGGCGAAGTTGGAGTACAGATACTGGCCCCCGGGTCGTCCGACCGTGCAGCCGGGCGTGGCCACGCAGCGGGCGGCCGCGGAGAAGTACTCGTTCACGCTGTGGAGTGCCAACGCGTTGGCCAGCGGCGTGGAACGGGGGAGGCCGGAGTAGTGGTCGGCCATGTCGAGCAGCGTGATCGAGCGCGGCAGGATGGCGCCGCCGGCCACCGCCGAGATGTAGCGGCCGATCGGGTCGCTCAGCCGGACGGCGCCCTGATGGACGCGCAAGGCGAGGAGGGTGGCGGTGAAGGTCTTGGTTATCGAACCGATCTGGAAGAGGGTCTGCGGCATGGGCCGCCGCCGCGACCCCCGCGCGATCCGTCCGTAGCACTTCACGGCGTGCGCGTCGCCCGCGATCGCACCCATGCAGCCGCCGAGGATCTCCCGGCGGTAGCGGCTGTGGATCGTGTCGAAGGCGCGGGTGATCGCGCGCGTGTCGGTGGCCGAGCCGGAGATCGGCCTCGTTGCACCAGGGCGAGGTGCCCGATGCTCGTCCCCACCCGAGGAACAGCCTCCGGCAAGGACCGCGAGCGCCAGCGCGGCGGCGAGCACGGCAGCTCTCATCGGCCTACACGCCCGTCGTGATCTCGCGGTAGCGCAGCAGGGCTTCGATGAAGTAGTAGTCGCCGTAGATCAGGCCGGTGTTGTAGTGCCCGGACGGCCTGTCGGCCGTCCCGTGGAGGAGGATCGAACGGCTCGCCGTGCCGGCCGCGAGATAGCGCTTGGACGAGAGCGAGCTGAGGATCTCCCTCGCGGTGGCCAGGTAGCGCTCCGCACGGTCGGGATCGCTTTCCAGCTGGGACAACTGGAGCAGACCGGATGCCGCGATCGCCGCCGCGGAGCTGTCGCGCGGCTCGTGGGGGATGCCCGGCGCGTTGAAGTCCCAGTAGGGGACCCGGTCCGCCGGCAGGTGGGAGACGAAGTAGTCCGCCGTCCGGCGCGCCGCCTCGAGCATGCGGGCGACGCGCGTATCCGCGTAGGCGGTGCCGAAGCCGTAGAGCGCCCAGGCCTGTCCGCGCGACCAGGTGGAAGAGCTGCGGTAGCCCTGCGCGGTCGTCCGGCGCTTCACGGCCCCCGTTCGCCCGTTGTAGATGACCAGGTGGTAGGTGCTTCCGTTGGGCCGGACCTGCACCCTCGCCGTGCGCAGCGCGTGCTTCCGGGCCTTCGACGCCAGCCGGTGGCCGCCGCCGTGCTGCGAGGCCCAGAACAGCAGGTCGAGGTTCATCAGGCTGTCGATCACGACCCGGAAGTCGGACCTGGGCGTGCGCGGCGGATTGTTCCAGGAGCGGATGGCGCGGACGGAGCGCCTGTAGCGCGACGCCACCGATCGCGCCGCGCCCAGCACCACCCTGCGGTAGCTGTCCGCGGCGGTCAGCCGGTAGCCCTTGCCGAAGCTGTCGAAGAGGATGAAGCCGAGGTCATGTGTGGAGCGGTTCGACTGCTCGCCGGCCAGCCCCGCCTGGCGCGCGCCGGCGGCTCTGCTCCACGACGGATCGCCGCTGGCCTGGTACATCAGCCACAGGGATCCCGCCAGGAAGCCGCTCGTCCAGCGCCCCGGCCCCGTCGTGGTCCAGCGGCCGTCGGGGCCCGTCTCCTGCGGGTACGCGCCGGCCGGCACCTCGACGAGCGTGCGCCTGAGCTGCTGTCTCGCGAAGTGCAGGTCGCGGTTCACCACCCGAAGGAGCGGGTCGTCGCCCGCGGTTGAGGCCGGCGCCGCTAGGGCGAGCGCGAGCGCCACCATCAGGACCGCGGTGGATCGCCGCGCCGCGGTCATCCGACGCGAGCGGACTGGCCGCCGTCCACGGGCAGGAGCACGCCGGTGATGAAGCGCGCCTCGTCCGACGCGAGGAAGAGCGCCGCGTTGGCCACGTCCCATGCGCTGCCCATTCCACCCTTGAGCGGGACGGTCTCGTCACGAAGTCGGATGTACTCGTCCCGGTCGATGCCGAACGCGCGGGCGGCAGCATCCACGCCCATCGGGGTGTTGATAAGCCCCGGCAGGATGGCGTTCACGCGGATCCCGTGCGGCGCGTACGCTCCCGCGAGCGCGTAGGTGATCGCGTTCATCGCGGCCTTCGAGCTCTTGTATCCGAGCGGCGGGTTGCGCATCGTCTCCGCGCCTGCCACGACCGACGCGATCGAGGAGACGTTCGTGATCGCGCCGCTCTGCTGCTCCTTCATGACCGGCAGCGCGGCCTTGGCCATCAGCAGCGCGCCGCCGGCGTTCACCCGCATGATCTGCTCCCAGGCCTCGAACTCGATCCACTCGGCCCAGCCGTCGCCGGTTGCGATGCCGACGTTGTTGTGGACCACGTCCAGGCGGCCGAACTGCTCGACCGCGGTGGAGACGACCCGCCGGCAGTCCGCCTCCACGCTCACGTCTCCCTCGGCCACGATCGCCTCGCCGGCCTCTTCGGCGATCGCCGCCCGTGTCGCCTCGGCGGAGTCGCGATCGCGATCCATCAGCATCACCCGCGCGCCCGCGCGCGCGAAGAGGATCGCGGTGGCGCGGCCGTTGCCAATCTCCTCGCCGGGTGTCTGACCGGCGCCGGTCACGATCGCGACCCTGCCGTCCAGCCTGCCGCTCGATCCGTCCTCCGGGGACATTCGGTCATGATCCCGAAGATGGAGCAGGTCGTGATCGCCCGGCGCTTCAACGGGCCGCCGGACTCGGCGCAGGGCGGATACGCGTGCGGCGTCGTGGCCGACCGCATCGACGCTCCGGTCGCCACGGTCTCGCTGCGCCGGCCGCCGCCGCTCGAGCGCCCGCTCGCGGTCCGCCGCAACGCGAACGAGGCAGTCTCGCTGCTTGACGGCGAGGAGCTCGTCGCCGAGGGGGCGCCCTCCACCCTCGAGCTCGACGTGCCGCCGCCCGTCGTCTTCGAGGAGGCCCGGGCGGCTTCCGCAGCCAACCCATGGACGGGCCGACACCCGTTCCCCACCTGCTTCGGCTGCGGCCCCGATCGGAATCCCGACGACGCCATCCGCCTGATCCTCGGCGCGGTGGACGGCCGCGACCTGATGGCCGACGCCTGGATGCCGCATCCCTCGCTCGGCGACAAGGATGGGCGGGTGACGAAGCTGTTCGTGTGGTCGGCGCTCGACTGCCCCACGGGCAGTGCCGCGATCGATCCGACGAGCGGGACCGCCGTCCTGGGCAGCCTCACGGTCGATCCGGACCGCGCCCCGGTGCTGGTCGGGGAGCCGCACGTGGTGATCGCCTGGCTGATCGGGCGCGACGGTCGCAAGAGCCGTGGCGGCGCCGCGATCTACAACGAGGAAGGCCGCGTCTGTGCCGTCTCGGAGGGGCTCTGGATCCGCCTGCGTGACCCATCCGTGGTGGGGGCGCGCGTTTAACATCACCGAGAGGAGACGCGACCGATGTCCAGCCTCACCCGCACGCCAGTCCTTCAGCTGGCCGGCTCGCTGCGCAGCCGGGAGCTCTCGGCCACCGAGCTGCTCGACGCATGCCTGGAGGAGGTGGACCGGCTCAACGGGGACATCAACGCCGTGGTGTGGCGGGAAGACGAAGCCGCGCGTGCGGCGGCCGCCGATGCCGACCGGCGACTCGCCGACGGCGACGGCGCTCCCTTCCTGGGTGTCCCGATGCCGATCAAGGACCTCACCGAGGTCCAGGGCTGGCCGATCAGCTACGGCTCGCGCGGCCGCGACGAGACGCCCTGGGAGGGCCCCACCGAGCTGTGCGTGGAGGCCCTCGCCCGGGCCGGCTTCGTGCTCGCCTGCAAGACGAATACGCCGGAGTTCGGCCACATCACGGTGACCGAGAACCTGCGCTTCGGCCCCACGCGGAACCCGTGGGACCGCGATCGCTCGCCCGGCGGGTCGAGCGGCGGCGCCGCCGCGGCGACGGCGGCGGGGATGTTCCCGGCGGCGCACGCGAACGACGGCGGGGGTTCGATCCGCATCCCGGCCTCGTGCTGCGGCCTCGTGGGCCTCAAGCCCAGCCGGGGACGCGTACCGCGGCTCAACCAGAGCTGGTGGGGCGCGGTGGT
>VAWV01000188.1:0-6426 GCA_005883295.1 Actinomycetota bacterium | reverse complement strand
GATCCTGGACGCGATCGCCGGTCCTGACAGCCGGTCCTGGTACAACGCCCCGGCGCCCGAGCGGCCCTTCCTCGAGGAGGTGGGCGCCGAGCCCGGGCGGCTGCGGATCGGCCTGATGGACCACGCGCCCGGCGTAGTGCCCACGGACCCGGCCTGCACTGAGGCGGCCGAGCGCGCCGCCAGGGCGCTCGAGGAGCTCGGCCTCGCGGTCGAGCCGGTCGAGGTCCCCACCGTGTCGGAGGAGCTGATCTCACCCTTCAACGTTATGGTCGCCGCCTCGCTGGGCGAGCACGCGAACGACATCGATTGGGACAAGGTCGAGCCCCACATCGCCTATCAGCACGGGGCGGCCAACCAGATCCCGAGCTTCCACTACATCTCCCTGATGAGGACGCTGGAGCGGATGAGCAGGCAGCTCGTGGAGCCCTTCGGGCGCGACTTCGACGTGCTCCTGACGCCGACGATGGCGATCACCCCGCCGCCCGTGGGCGCGGTGCTAGAGGCGTCGCACGCCAAACCGGACGAGCCGGCCGACGCCGTTGTCGCGATGGTGGCCTTCTGCGCCTTCGCCAACGCCACCGGCCTCCCGGGCATCTCGCTGCCTGTCCACTGGACGGACGACGGCCTGCCGGTCGGGGCGCAGCTTATGGGCGGCCCGTGGCAGGAGGCCACGATCCTCCGGCTGGCCGGCGCCCTGGAGAAGGCGATACCGTGGGCGGATCGGGAGCCGGCACTGGCTCAGGCTTAGTTCTCCCAACCGAGAAGGAGGCTCATATGTCGGTGATCATGACCTTGCGGGTGAAGGGCGACCCGAAGAAGCTCGAGGAGCGCGCGGGCCAGAACCCGGACGCGATGCGCGGGATCGCGGAGCGGGCCAAGGATCACGGCCTCGTCGCCCACCGCTTCTACGGGTCGGATGACGGCCAGATCATGGTCGTGGACGAGTGGCCCGACCAGCAGAGCTTCCAGACCTTCTTCGAGGCCGCCCAGCCAGAGATCGGGCCGATGATGCAGGAGGTCTCGAGTGGCGAGCCGGAGATCACCTTCTGGAAGAAGCTCGAGACCCACGACGACGTGGGCTGGGAGTCCTAGCCGCGTCGATGGCAGTCGTCCGCCTGCGCGGGCCCCTGAAGCAGCTGGCGGGAGACCAGTCGGAGCACGCGTTCGAGGCCTCCACCGTCGGTGAGCTGCTGAGTGCGCTCGAGCGCGAGCACCCGGCGATGGACGGATGGATCCTGGACGAGCGGGGGGTGCTCCGCCGCCACATCAACGTGTTCGTGAACGGCGAGATGGGTGCGCAGGACACCGCGGTCGACGCCGACGACCGCGTGGACGTCCTGCCCGCCATTTCAGGAGGATGAGGGGATGACCAAGCTGATCGTGGGTACTCGCAAGGGCCTCTTCGTGCTCGAGGGCGAGCCCGGGGAGCCTTTCGAGGTCGCCACCCGGGCCTTCCCCGGCGAAACGGTCGACTACGCGCTACGCGACACGCGCTCGGGCCGGATCCTGGCGACGACCACGTCGCCGATCTACGGCCCCAAGGTGTGGTACACGGACGATGCCGCGGGGGAGTGGGAGCAGGCGGAGGGCGTCGCGCTGCCGGAGGGCGGCGACGCGGCGCTCCAGCGGCTCTGGGTGATCGCGCCGGGCGAGGCCGAGGGGACGCTCTACGCGGGCGGCGACCCCGGCGTGCTCTTCGAGAGCCGCGATGGCGGCGCGAGCTGGGAGCTCAACAGGGGCCTGTGGGAGGAGCCGAGCAGGGATCGCTGGCAACCCGGCGGGGGCGGGCTGTGCCTGCACTCCATCGTCACGTGGCCGGGAGACCCCGACCGGCTGGCGGTGGCGATCTCGGCCGCCGGCGTCTGGCTCAGCGAGGACGGCGGCGCGAGCTGGCGTACCGGCAACGAGGGGCTCGCGCCGCGCTACCTGCCCGAGGACACGCCGCCCGATGAGATCGGCCTGTGCGTGCACCGCATCCATCGCGCCCCCGCAAGGCCGGAGCGGATGTTCATGCAGTTCCACGGCGGGGTCTACCGCTCCGACGACGCGGGCCAGACCTGGACCGACATCGGCGCCGGCCTGCCGTCCGACTTCGGATTCCCGCTCGCGCTCGACCCGGGCGATCCGGATAGCGCGTACGTGATCCCGCTGACGGCCGACGTCGACCGCGTCACCCCGGACAGCCGTGTGCGCGTGTACGAGACGCGCGACGCCGGCGTCAGCTGGACCGCGCGCGGCGACGGCCTGCCGCAGGAGCACGCCTATCTCACGATCCTGCGCGAGGCGTTCGACTGG
Organism: Actinomycetota bacterium; assembly: GCA_005883295.1. Taxonomy (GTDB): domain Bacteria; phylum Actinomycetota; class Thermoleophilia; order Solirubrobacterales; family Thermoleophilaceae; genus AC-37. The sequence goes on along the minus strand of VAWV01000188.1, from coordinate 4,131 downwards.
GGCGGAGAGGGGGAGGGGCTGGAGCTCTATTTCGGAGCGACGTCCGGCGACCTGTTCGGCTCCGGCGACGCCGGGGCGACCTGGTCGGCGGCCGCCACCCGCCTCCCGCCCGTGCTCTCGGTCGCGGCTACGGCGTAGCCTCGGCCTTCTCCCTGAGCAGGGCGCGCTTCCGCGCGGCACGCACGGCCTCGGTGAGGGTGTCGACGTCGTACGCGCCCGCGTAGCGCTTGCCGTTGATGAAGAAGCTGGGGGTGCCAGCCACGCCGCTCGCGTCCGCAGTGCCCACGTCGTCCGCGATCCGCTCGGAGTGAGCGCGGCCGCTGATCTCGTCCCAGAACTGGTCCACGTCGAGTCCCAGCTGCTCCGCGTAGCGGGTCAGGTCGGGCGCGCGGAGCTTGTCCTGGTTGTCGAGCAACTTGTCGTGCATCTCCCAGAAGGCGCCCTGGGAAGCGGCCGCCTCCGCGGCCTCCGCGGCGACCTGGGCGTGCTCGTGGACGTCGTTCAAGGGAAGCTGCCGCCACACGTACCGGAGGTCGTCCCCGAACGATTCGAGCAGCTCGCGGATCACGAGCTCGGCCTGGCCGCAGTACGGGCACTGGTAGTCGCCGTACTCGACGAGCGTCACCGGGGCGTCATCCGAGCCGCGGACGTGGTCGCGCTCGGGGTCGATGTCGCCCGAGAGGTCCACGAGCTCCTCCGCGGTCCCGATGAGCTGGCGGGCCCTCATGGCGGGTGGCAGGTGCTCGATCGCCCTGAAGACCGCCCACGCCAGAAGTGATGACACGACGACCGCCCCGAGCACGCCGACCTTGGCCTCGTCGAGCTGACGGCCGTGGAACGCAAGGCTGGCGATCAGCAGGGAGACCGTGAACCCGATCCCGGCAACGGCGCCCCCGCCGGCGATCTCCGGCCAGCTGAGGGCCGGGCGCAGCCCCCGGCCTATTCGCTGGCGGGTGACGAGCCACGTCGCCCCCAGGATCCCTAGGGGCTTGCCCACCACGTACCCGAAGAAGACGCCGAGCGTGATCGGGGATCCCACCGCGTCGCCGAGCAGGGCGCTGTTGAAATGAATCCCCGCGTTCGCGAGCGCGAACACGGGCACGATCACGAAGCTCGTCCAGGGATGGAGCCGGTACTGGAGCCGCTCGTTGGCCGAGATCGCTGACGCCACGCTGCGCTCGGCGGAGCGCGCGAGCTCCGGGGTGGGCTGCTCGCGGAAGGAGCGAGTCAGCTCGGTCACCCGCTCGAGGTCGCTGCGCGAGGGTGGGTACGCGCTGGTCACGAGCCCGGCCGCCAGGCCCGCGATGATCGGATCGATTCCGGATTTGAAGAGGGCGACCCAGGCGGCCACGCCCAGCAGCGCCGCGACCTGGCGGCGCCAGGCGCCCGGCGCATAGCGCAGGGCGAGGAGCGCGATGAAGAGTCCGATCGCGACGGCGAGCGGGACCACCGACACGTGGTGCGTGTACGCGGTCGCGATCACCACGAGCGCCACGAGGTCGTCGATTACAGCCACCGTGAGCAGCCGGATCCGCAGCCGCGTGCCGCCGGGAGCGACAAGGGCCAGGACCCCGAGCACGAACGCCGTGTCCGTGGACATCGCGGTCCCCCAGCCGTGCGCGCCCGAGCCGCCGGCGTTGACCGCGAGGTAGATCAGGACTGGGACGGTCATCCCACCGATCGCGGCGAACAGGGGGACCGCGATTCGCCTCCGCTCTCGCAGCTGCCCGACGTCGAGCTCGCGCTTGGCCTCGAGGCCGATGACCAGGAAGAAGAACGTCATCAGCCCCTCGTTCACCCAGTGGCGGAGGTCCGCGGAGATCCCGCCGCCCCCGATCCGGATCGAGAGCTTCGTGGTCCACAACGACTGGTACGAGTCGGACCACGGCGAGTTCGCCCACAGGAGCGCGGCGATCGTCGCCGCGAGCAGGAAGATCGCGCTGCCGGTCTCGGTGTTGAGGAAGTCGCGCACCGGCGCCCCGAGGTTCCGGGCCCAGGCGGTGCGGCCGGTGAAGGCCTCGGCGCGCCCGGGGCGCGAGCTGGCGACGTCGACGCTCATCCTTCTTTCAGGGTATGACCGGTGTCATGCACGAGACAGCGGAGGACCTAGCAGCCCTGCAGGAGCTGCTCGACCGGAGCTACGCCGCCGCCGAGCCGCACCTGCTCCACATCATCACCCCGGAGCGAAGGCTCACGGCCGAGCAGGTGTGCGAGCGGCTCACCGGTATGTGCCTGCTGGCCCTGGCCACGGCCACTCGCGACGGGCGGCCCATCGTCGGGCCGGTGGACGGGATCTTCTTCCGTGGGGCCTTCCACTTTGGCTCGTCGCCCGACTCGGTGCGGTTCCGGCACATCCGCAAGCGGCCGCACGTGAGCGCGACTCACCTGCCTGGCGAGGAGCTGGCGGTGACGGTGCATGGTCGCGCCGTGCCGATCGACATCAAGACGGACCCGTTCCGGCAGGCTCTGCTCGAGGTATACGTGCCGCGCTACGGCCCGGAGTGGGAGCACGACTTCCTCGACCGCGGGGCGATGTACGCCCGCATCGAGGCGGATCGCATGTTCACGTTCCAGATGGATCCGGCCACCCTCAGCTGAACGCCTGGACGACGGCCCGCACGCCCTCCAGTCCGCGGAACGCCGGCGGCCAGAGCAGCGTGCGGTCGTACACGCCGTGCCAGCGCTCCGTGTAGCGCGCGAGCACCTCCTCCGGCGTGCCCGCCAGTGCGATCGTGTCGAGCATGCGGTCGGACACGGCGTCCGCCATGCCGCCGAAGTCGCCCGCACGCCACGCCGAGCGAATCGCCTCCACCTCCGGCTCGAAGTGGTGCAGCCGGTGCACGATCTCGTATGTCTTCACGGTCGAGTTGAAGGCGACCACCGCGGCCGCCTCGCGGCGCGCCTGATCGCGGTCGGGGCCGATCGAGCAGGTCAGGTAGCCGGCGATCGGGACGGCGTCCGTACGCCCGGCGCGGCGAGCGCCGCCCTCGAGCGCCGGCCGCGCCACCTCCGCCACGTACTCGGGCGTGAACAGCGGGTGACCCACCAGACCGTCGGCCACAGCGCCGGCTGCCTCGATCATGCGCGGGTTCACGCCGGCCATGTAGATCGGCAGGTCCACACGCAAGGGAGCAGAGACCGTCGCCGTCGGCGTGACGCGCAGCCGGTAGAAGCGCCCCTCGTGGTCGATCGGCCCCTCGTGGAGTCGCAGCAGCGAACGCAGGAGCGGGATCAGCTCCTCCATGCGGCTCGCCGGGTGCTCGCCGTCGAGTCCGTGCCAGTCCTGCTGCATCCGCCGCGTCCCGGTCCCGAGCCCGAGCGTCAGGCGCCCGCCGGACAGCTCGTCGAGGTCGCGCGCCTCAGCGGCGAGCACGAGCGGAGTGCGCCCGAAGGCGTAGGCGATCGCGCTCCCGAGCTCGATCCGCTCGGTGGCCTCGGCCATAGCGGCGAGTGCGATGGTCGCCGAGCGGTCGTAGAACTCGGTCGCCCAGACCGACTCGAACCCGGCCGCCTCGGCCAGGCGGGCGGCCTCGGCCAGGTCGCGGACGCCGCCTCCGCTCGTGACGAGCGAGATGCGCTGACCGTCATCCATGCCTCGATCATCGCGGATCGCGGCCTGGGAGGATGAGCGGCGATGACGCCCTACCGGATCGTCGACGTCTTCACGGACACGCCCCTGGAGGGCAATCAACTCGCGGTGTTCCCGGACGCGGGAGCGCTCTCCCCTGAGCAGATGCAGCGGCTCGCACGCGAGATGAACTTCTCGGAGACGATCTTCGTGCTGCCGGCCGAGGCGGACGGCGACGCGCGGGTCAGGATCTTCACGCCGGTCGAGGAGCTTCCGTTCGCGGGCCATCCAACCCTCGGCTGCTCGTTCGTCCTCGCAGAGGAGCTGGGGCGCGACAGCGTGACCCTCGAGACCGGCCTAGGACCAGTACCCGTCGAGCTCGAGCGCAAGGACGGCCGGATCGTGTTCGGGCGGATGCAGCAGGTCGTGCCAGAGTGGCGACCCTACGAGCGCGAGGCCGACCTGCTCGCTGCCGTGGGCGTGGAGCGGTCCGGTCTCCCGGTGGAGCTCTACCCGAACGGCCCGCTGCACGTCTACGTCGAGCTCGAAAGCGAAGAGGCGGT
>VAWV01000219.1 GCA_005883295.1 Actinomycetota bacterium | reverse complement strand
ACAAGGAGGTCGGGCTGACCCCGGAGGCCGTCGTGGAGCGGGTGCTCTCGGCGGTCGACTCGCGCGTCCTCTTGTCCTAGGCGCAGGGCGCTCCCATGAGCCACCACGGGCATCCGCGCGCCTCCAGCCCGGCGGATGTGCGCAGGCTGGCCGGTGCCCTTGGGCTGATCCTCGGGCTCATGGCGGTCGAGGTCGTGGTGGGGATACTCGCCTCGTCGCTGGCGCTGCTCTCCGACGCCGGGCACATGCTCACCGACGCCGGTGCGATCGGGATGTCGCTGGTCGCCGCCAGGCTGGCCGCCCGCCCCGCGCGCGGAGCGATGACCTATGGCCTCGGACGCGCCGAGATCCTGTCCGCGCAGGCCAATGGGGTGACGCTGCTCGTGCTGGCGGCGCTGATCGTGTACGAGGGCGTCTGGCGGATCGTGTCACCGCCCGACGTCCACGCCTGGCCGGTCCTGGCGGTCGCGCTGGCGGGCATCGTGGTGAACCTCGCCGCGGCGGGGATCCTGGCGGGGGCCGAGCGGCGGAGCCTCAACGTCGAGGGCTCGTTTCAGCACGTGCTCACGGACCTGTACGCGTTCATCGGCACGGCGCTGGCCGCCCTCGTCATCCTCACCACCGGGTTCGACAGGGCAGACCCGATCGCGTCGCTGGCGATCGCCGCCCTGATGGTCCGCTCCGGTTACGGCCTGGTGCGAGCCTCCGGCCGCGTCTTCCTGGAGGCGGCCCCCGAAGGCGTCGACCCGAACGCGATCGGCCGCGCCCTCGCGGGCCAGCCGGGCGTCGTGGAGGTCCACGACCTCCACATCTGGGAGGTCACCTCCGGCTTCCCGGCCCTGTCCGCCCACGTGCTGGTCGGCCGCGACACCGACTGCCACGCGGCCCGCCGCTCCCTCGAGCACCTGCTCCACACGGCCTTCGAGATAGAGCACACGACCCTCCAGGTGGAGCACGAGGGCGGCGAGCTGCTGCAGGTGGAAGTACCGCACGGCAAGGACCCAACCAGCTAGCAAGCGCCAAAAGGGCCAGAAGATGGGACGCGGGCGGTCCCTCGGGCGGGTGGCCGGCGCAGTCGTTCCCCGCTGCCGACTATTGCCGTTCAGGAGGCAGTGGGGAATGCTCGCCGGCCACCCGCCCGCAGCAACGTCACGCAAAAAATCGAGTGGCCCGCCGAAAGCGAGCCACTCGAAGGGAGGAGTGATGCATGTATGTCTGCTGCGGGGAAAGCTTGTAAGCGCAAGCTACCCGCCGCCGCGTCAAAGTTGTGTGCGTCGAGGCACACAACCGCCGGGGCGCCCGTCACGGATACGCTCCGCCGATGAGCAAGAGGAGGCTCGACTCGCTCCTTGTCGAGCGGGGTCTTTTCGACAGTCGTTCGAGTGCCGCCGCGGCGGTGCTCGCGGGAGCGGTCCGTATCGGCTCCGACGGCCGCTCGGCGGCAAAGCCCGGCCAGATGGTGCGGGACGACGTGGAGCTGGCCGTGCACGAGGCGCCGCCGTTCGTCTCGCGGGGCGGGATCAAGCTCGCCAACGCGCTCGACCGGATCGGCATCGACCCCGAGGGCCGGCGCTGCCTCGACGTCGGCGCGTCGACAGGCGGGTTCACCGACTGCCTCCTCAAGCGCGGCGCCGTGCACGTGGTGGCGCTCGACGTGGCCTATGGCGAGCTCGACTGGGGGCTTCGCAACGACCCGCGAGTGAACGTGATCGAACGCGCCAACGCACGGGAGCTCGAGCCGCGCATCCTCCCGTACGCGCCCGAGCTCGCGGTGGTCGACGTGTCGTTCATATCGCTGCTCAAGGTGCTGCCGCCCGTGCTGGAGGCGTGCGCCGCGGAATTCGACTGCCTGGCGCTGGTCAAGCCGCAGTTCGAGGTCGGCCGCGAGCGCGTGGGGAAGGGGGGCGTGGTGCGCTCTGCCGAGGCGCGCCGGGACGCGCTCGTGTCTGTCGGACGCGCGATGACCGATGCGGGCTGGTCGGTGCTCGGCTTCGCGTCCTCGGAGCTGCCGGGGCCCGCGGGCAACCGCGAGTCGTTCGTATGGCTGGCGGAGCCGAACAGGGGCGGATCGGTCCCGGAAATCGAGGCCGCTGTCCTGGAGGTCGAGCCGTGAAGCCACCCCGCAGGATCACGGTCTTCACCCACCACTACCCGGAGGACACGCGAGCCGCCGTGCTGCGCCTGGTCGAGAAGGTCCGGGACCGCGGGGTGGAGGTGCGGTTTCCACCGGCCGAGGTCGAGAAGCACTCGATCGACGACCAGGACGGCTGCGTACTGAACGCGAACGAGGACGACGCTACGGACCTGGCCATCGTCTTCGGCGGCGACGGGACGATCCTCACCGCGCTGCGGGCGTGCGCAGTGAGCGGCGCGCCGGTCTTCGGGTTCAACTACGGCGCCATCGGGTTCCTGTCGACCGTGGAGCGCGATCAGCTCGACGAGGGCATCGATCGGGCCCTGAGCGGCGACTTCGACGTGCTCAAGATGCCAGCCCTGGAGACCGAGGTCGGTGGCCAGCGGCGCATGGGCGTCAATGACATCTCCCTCCACCGCCGTGCAAACAGCCGGGTGGCCACGCTGGAGTACTCGGTCGGGTCGGAGCAGCTCGGCCGGGTGCGATCGGATGGCCTGGTGGCGGCCACGCCGGTCGGCTCGACCGGCTACAACCTGGCCAACGGCGGGCCGGTCCTGGCATGGGGCGTGGAGGGCTACGTCGTCTCCTTCATCGCGCCGCACACCCTCACCGCCCGCGCGCTCGTGGTCGCGCCGGGCGACGCCCTCAGAGTGGCGAACGCGTCCGAGCGCGACGCGGTCGACATCACCACCGACGGGCGCCCGGTGGGCGAGCTGGTCCCGGGGGAGAGCGTCGAGCTGCGCTTCCGGGACGACCAGGTGAGCCTCGCGCAGCTGGACGGCGCCACCTTCTACCACCGCTTCCGCGAGAAGTTCGGGCGGCTGGCGTACTAGACGCGTCGCGCTAGTAGATCGTCCGTCCCTCGTTCAGCATCGCCACGAACTGCTCGAGCCGGCGCGTCCGGGTCTCCGGCCGCTTCGCGTCGGCGAGGCGATACAGGATCGCGTAGCGGTTCTGGCTGTTCAGCGTCTCGAAGAATTCCCGCGCGGCGGGGTTGCGCTCGAGCTCGCGCTGAAGGTCCTCGGGGACGGTGGCGCTCTGAACCGGCTCGTAGGCCGCGTCCCAGCGTCCGTCGGCCTTCGCCCGCTCCACCTCCCGAAGGCCGGCCGGCTGCATCAGACCGCGCTCGATCAGCTCGACCGCCTTCGCCCGGTTCACTTGGGACCACCTGCTGCGAGCACGCCGGGGCGTGAAGCGCTGCAGGAACCAGGTGTCGTCGAAGCGGTCGCGCTGACCGTCGATCCAGCCGTAGCAAAGAGCCGCCTCGAGCGCCTCGGCGTGGGTCACCGTCTCGATCCCGGACGCCTTCTTGGCGATCTTGATCCACAGTCCCTGGGAGGCGGCGTGGTGCTCGTCAAGCCAAGCGTCCCACTCCGAGCGGGAGGCGAACGTGAGGACGGGGAGGTCGTCTCGGGGCATTCCCCGAGTCAAGCACGGCTCTACAGTCGGGCGTGGTGCGAAGACGGGTGGCAGCGCTCGTCCTGGTGGCGGTGGCGGTTGCCGCGGGCGGCTACCTGGTGCTCTCCGGCGGCGGTGGGCGGCGGGCTCCCCGCGCCCCGGCGCGCGGGATCGAGATAGCGCTCGACGACGACCCGGTCTTCGTGCGCCAGGACCACTACAGCCGCGAGCTGGCGTTCGAGCAGGCGCGCCGTCTCGGCGTGAGCTGGATCCGCGTGGTTGTGCCGTGGCACACCGTCGCCGGCGCCTCCGCCACGCGCCGCCGGCCGCCGGCGGGCCGGATCTACGACTGGACCGTCTACGACGGTCTGGTACGGGCAGCGCGGGCGCACGGCGTGCAGGTCGAGATGGCGCTCGCCGGCCCCGCACCCGCCTGGGCGACGGCCGACGGGCGGGTGGGCGTGGACCGGCCCGAGCCCGGATCGTTCGCCGGCTTCGCCCGCTCGGCCGCGCGCCACTTCCGCGGGCTCATCCACCGGTACTCGATCTGGAACGAGCCCAACCACGTGGCCTGGATCGCTCCGCTCCAGGCAGCGCCGACGGTTTACCGTCGGCTCTACGCGGCCGGGTGGGCCGCGATCAAGCAGGTGGATCCGCGCGCCCAGGTTCTGATCGGGGAGACCTCGCCCCACGGCCGGCCGGGGAAGGTGATCTCCCCGCTGCGCTTCCTCCGGGCGGTGGCCTGCGCCCGCTGCGCGCCGCTTCACGCGGACGGCTACGCGCATCATCCGTACGAGTTCGCGGACCCGCCGGAGCGCTCGTTCCCGGGCCCGGACGACGTGACGATCGGATCGCTGCCCCGCCTCACGACCGCGCTCGATTGCCTGGCGGCGGCGGGGTTGCTGTCCACGCCGGCGGGCTCCCCGCTACCGGTCTACCTCACGGAGTTCGGGTACTACCGCAGCGGTCCGCACGCGCTAGCGCCCAACACGCGCGCCGCCTACCTGGTGAGGGCTTTCGGGATCGCCGCGCGCCTCTACCCGCGTGTGCGCCAGATCCTCCAGTACCTCCTGGTCGCGCCCCCGCCCGGGTACCCGGGCGGTCAGTTCGACACCAGCCTGCTGACGCAGACGGGTGTCCCGACCCCGGCGTTCAAGGCGCTTGCCGCCTGGGCTTCGGGCCGCTCCGTCGGCCCGCGCTGGTAGACCTGGCCGCGTGCTAGTGGAGCTGAGAGTCGAGAACCTCCTGCTGATCGAGCGGGCCGAGCTCCGGTTCGGGCCGGGCCTGGTTGCGATCACCGGCGAGACCGGGGCGGGCAAGACCGTGCTCGCCCACGCGCTCGACCTCCTGCTGGGCGGGCGCCCGCGGGCGGGGATCGTCCGCCCCGGCGCGCGCGAGGCGTACGTGGAGGGCGTCTTCGAGCTTCCGCCGGGCGTGCTCGACGGCGACGCGCTCGCCGAGCTCCGGGAACGAGTCGACGACGAGGCCGACGAGATCGTGCTGGGACGCCGGGTGGGCGCCGAGGGCCGCACGCGTGCATTCGTGCAGGGCCGCTCCGCCACAGCGGCCGACCTGCGCGAGCTCGGGGGCCGGCTGCTCGCCTTCTACGGCCAGCACGAGCACCGCCGCCTCACGATCGGGGGCGCGCAGCTGGAGGTGCTCGACGCCTTCTGCGGCGCCGACCACCTGGCCCTGCGCGACCGCTACACCAGCTGCCACCGCCAGGCAGCCGCGCTGCGCCGGAGGCTCGATGAGCTCACGGCGCGCGCGGGCGCACTTGACCGCGACCGGGATCTGCTCGCCTTCGAGATCGAGGAGATCGAGGCGCTCGGCCCGGGCGCGGAGGACGAGGAGCGGTTGCGCGGCGAGCGCGAGCGGCTGCTCCGGCTCGACGCCCTGAGGGCCGCGGCCGGCGCGGGCGCCGAGGCGCTCGCCCCCGAGGCCGGGGACGGATCCGGGACGGCGCTCGTCCTGGCCGAGGCCGAGCGGCTCGCCGATTCCGTGAACGGGGTGGATCCGGAGCTCGACGCGCTGGCCGAGCGGCTGCGCGCCCTGCGGCTCGAGGCCGAGGACCTGGGCGCGGACCTCCGCCGCTACGTCGACGGCCTGGAGGGAGAGCCTGGGCGCCTCGAGGAGGTCGAGGCGCGGCTCGATGACTACGAGCGCCTGGAGCGAAAGCACGGCGGCTCGGTCGAGGCCGTCCTGGCTCATGCGGAGCGCTGCCGCGGCGAGCGGGAGCTGCTGGAGTCCGTCGAGGTCGACCTCGAACGGGCGAGGGCGGAGCTGGCCACGACCGAGGCCGAGGAGCGCGAGCTGGCGGCGCGGCTCGGAAAGGCGCGGCGCAAGGCCGCTCCACGGCTGGCGGCCGCGGTCCGGGGCGAGCTCGAGCAGCTGGCGATGTCGGACGCGTCCTTCGAGGTGGTGGTCACGGAGCGCGAGGAGCTCGGCGGCAGGGGCGGGGATCGCGTCGAGCTCACCGTGGCGCCTAATCCGGGGGTGCCGCCTGGCCCGCTCCGCGACATCGCCTCTGGCGGCGAGCTCTCGCGCGTGATGCTCGCGCTCATGAGCGTCGCCAATGCCGGCGGTGCGGGCACGCTCGTGTTCGACGAGGTCGACGCGGGGGTGGGAGGGCAGACCGCAAGGGCGGTCGGGGACCGGCTTCGGCGCCTCAGCGAGGGCCGTCAGGTGCTCTGCATCACCCACCTGCCGCAGATCGCCTCGCTGGCGCACTCCCATCTGCGCATCGAGAAGGACTCGGCCGTGGATACCGCGCGGGCCACGGTGCAGGCGCTCGAGGGATCCGAGGTCGTCGCCGAGCTGTGCCGGATGCTCGGCGCGGACAGCTCGGATTCGGGCGCCCGGCGTCACGCCGAAGAGCTGCTCGCGGCGGCAGCGTAAAGGCTCCTGGCAGCCACGTAGACTTGCCGCGGGAGGTGTCCTCCCCGGGGGGAGGTCGGCACCACGCGCATGGCTGTACCGAGGACTAGATCCCATCCCTTCAGGACAACGCCGCCAGCCGCGGTCGGCAACGGGCGCGCGCAGGAGGCCGTGCCGTTCTCCGGCCGGGCGCGGCTCGGCAAGCGCACCAAGCACCTGGTCAAGCGACTCGATGCCGGCGACGTCGCGGTCATCGACCACGCCGGCATCGACCGCATCGCGGGCGAGGAGCTGGTGGCCAGCGGCTGCCGCCACGTGATCAACGTCGCCCCCTCGGCCTCGCCGCGATACGCCAACCAGGGCCCCGCGATTCTGGTGGAGGGCGGTGTCCAGCTGATCGACATGCCCGGCGCGCCGCTCTTCGAGATGCTCAAGGAGGGCGAGACCGTGACCGTGGACGGCGGCAGCCTCTTCCGCGACGGCCAGCCGCTCTGGAAGGGCACCGTCCAGGACCGCGAGACCGTCTCCCGCGCATACGAGGAGAGCCGCCGCCGGATCGGCGAGGCCCTGGCGGCGTTCGCGGAGAACACGATCAGCCACATCCGCGACGAGCGCGAGCTGCTGTCCGGGCACATCGAGCTGCCCGACTTCGACACCGTCTTCCGCGACCGCCCGGCGCTCGTCGTGGTGCGCGGGGTGGACCACAAGCGCGACCTTCGGATCCTCCGTGCATACGTGCGCGACACGAGACCGGTACTGGTCGCGGTCGACGGCGGTGCGGACGCCATCCTCGAGGAGGGCCGGCAGCCGCACATGATCGTCGGGGACATGGACTCGGCGAGCGACGAGGCGCTCCGCTCCGGCGCGGAGCTCGTGGTCCACGCCTATCCGGACGGGCGCGCGCCCGGCCGCGAGCGGCTCGAGGGGCTCGAGCTGCCGTACAAGGTCGTGCCGGCGCCGGCCACCAGCGAGGACGTGGCGCTTCTGATCGCGGCCGAGAAGGGGGCCAGCCTGATCGTGACCGTCGGCTCGCACTTCAACCTCGTGGAGTTCCTCGACAAGAACCGCGCCGGAATGTCCTCGACGTTCCTCACGCGGCTGCGGGTGGGCGAGATCCTCGTCGACGCAAAGGGGGTAAGTCGCCTCTACAGGCCGTCCGCCGGGCGCGGCCCGATCGCGGCGCTGGTGCTCGCCGCCTTCGCGACGTTCGTGGTGGTGATCGCCACCTCGCCCCGGCTCGGGCAGCTGCTGGACCTCCTGTGGCTGAAGATCGAGGTCCTGCTGGGCCTGAAGTGAGGTAGCCGTGCTCGACTTCCGCTACCACGCCCTGTCGCTGGTGGCGGTGTTCCTGGCGCTCGGGATCGGCATCGTGCTGGGCTCCTCGCTGGGCGACACCGTCGTCTCGCAGGCCAACCGCGACATCGCCTCTTCACTGCGGGGCGACCTGAACAGCGCGCGCAGCGACGCGCGCGTCGCCCACGCGGCGGTCGGCGCGCGCGAGCAGCTGCTCAAGGCGCTGTTCCCGCGGCTGGTCGGCGGCCAGCTGACCGGCACGAAGATCGCCGTGGTCGCATCCGGCAAGCTGCCCGCGGCCGTCGAGTCGGACGTCAGGGATGCGGTCAAAGGGGCGGGCGGCACGCTGGCCGGGATCTCCTCGATCGCCACGCCGCCCGACGTGGGGGCGCTCGGTGCGGCGGTGGACCCGCGCTTCGCCGGGCTGCGCTCGGACGACAAGCGGCTGCGCCCGCTGGGTCGCCGGATCGGTGAGGCCCTGGTCGCAGGCGGCCGTCTGGACCACCGGCTCGCCAAGCGCTTCCCGGACCGCTTCGGCGGCCACCCCGCCCGCGCGGACGCCGTCGTCCTATACCGCGATCCGACGACCGACCGCTCGGCCGCGGTCCAGCAGGTGGAGCAGGGGCTCATCGAGGGGCTGCGTGCAACCGGCAAGCCGGTCGTCGGGGTCGAGCGCTCCGACACCGACCCGTCGCAGATCTCCTTCTTCTCGAACCAGGGCCTCACGAGCGTGGACGACGTCGACTCGGCGGGCGGCCGGATCGCGCTCGTCCTCGCCGTGCAGGGCGCGCGGGGGAGCTTCGGCTACAAGAAGACGGCCGACAGCCCGCTGCCACAGCCGCCGGGCGGCGCCGCGGGTCCCTGACCGGATCGCCCGCCGTCCGTCCCTCGCGGTAGGTTCGGCGGGTGCAGTGGCTCACGCTCGCGGTCTCGCTCCTGACGGCGGCCGTGGTCGCTCCGCCTCTCGTCCGATCGCTCCGTGAGAACGGATTCGCGCGTGAGAACTTCCGCGGCGCCACCGTCGCGTTCCCGGCGGGCATCGCGATCCCGGTCGCCGCGCTACTCGCGCTGATCCCGCTCGCGCTGCTCGCCGAGCTCGCCAAGGTCGACGTCTTCGAGCCGGGAGTGCGCGGCGCCTTCCTCTACGTCGTCGGGGTGGCGCTGCTGGGCCTGCTCGACGACCTGGTCGGGAGCCAGGCCCCCGCCCGGGGCTGGCGAGGGCACGCCCGCGCAGCCCGCAGCGGGATCCTCAGCACGGGCGCGATCAAGGCGGCCGGGACGCTTGGGCTGGCGGTCTTCGTGCTGTGGGGCAGCGGGCTCAGCGCGGCCGAGTACCTGCTCGAGGTCGGCGTCCTGGTCGTGGCCACCAACCTCTTCAACCTCCTCGACCTCCGGCCGGGCCGGTCGGCGAAGGCGCTCGTGCTGCTCGGTGCCGCCCTACTCATCGGCTCGGCGGACGTGCACCCCATGTGGACCGTCGCGCTCTTCCTGGGGCCCATCCTGATCCTCCTGCCGCTCGACCTGCGCGAGGTCGGGATGCTCGGCGACACGGGCTCGAACGTGATCGGCGCGGTGGCCGGCCTGTGGCTGGTGCTCACGCTGTCGGTCACCGCCCAGGCGATCGCGCTCGGCGTCATGGCCGCAATCACCGTCTACGGCGAGTTCCGGTCGATCGCCGAGGTGATAGACCGGACGCCGGGACTGCGTCATCTAGACTCGCTCGGAAGGATCACGCATGCCTGATTCCCGCCCGCAGACACGGTTCATCTTCGTCACGGGAGGGGTGGTCTCGGCTCTCGGCAAGGGGATCGCCTCGGCGTCGATCGGTCGTCTGCTCGTGGCCCGCGGCTACCGCGTGACCCTCCAGAAGTTCGACCCTTACATCAACGTCGACCCGGGCACCATGAGCCCGTTCCAGCACGGCGAGGTCTTCGTCACCGAGGACGGCGCGGAGACCGACCTCGACCTCGGGCACTACGAGCGGTTCACGGACGTGAACACCACCCGGAGCTCGAACGTCACCGCGGGTGCGATCTACAACTCGGTGATCCGGCGCGAGCGGCGGGGCGACTACCTCGGCGGCACCGTGCAGGTGATCCCGCACATCACGGACGAGATCAAGCAGCGCATCCGGCTGGTCGCGGAGGGCGAGGACGTGGACTTCGTGATCACCGAGATCGGCGGCACGGTGGGGGACATCGAATCCCTGCCGTTTCTCGAGGCGCTGCGTCAGTTCCAGGTCGACGAGCGGCGTCAGCGCTCGATGTTCGTGCACCTCACGCTGGTGCCCTTCCTCGGACACGCCGGCGAGCTCAAGACCAAGCCGACGCAGCACTCGGTGCAGGAGCTGCGCCGGATCGGCATCCAGCCCAACCTCCTCGTGTGCCGCTCGGAGGGCGCGCTTTCGCGCGAGATCCGCGAGAAGATCAGCCTGTTCGCGAACCTGCCCGTCGACGCGGTCATCTCCGCCCGGGACGTCGACTCGATCTACAAGGTCCCCCTCTACTTCCGGGCGGAGGGGCTCGACGACCAGATCCTCGACCACTTCGGCATGGACGCGCCGCCGGCGGACCTGGCGGACTGGGAGGCGCTCGTCCGGCGCGTGGACGCCGCCCAGCACGTGGTCAGGATCGGGATGGTCGGCAAGTACGTGCAGCTCTCCGACGCCTACCTGTCGGTCAACGAGGCGCTCGGGCACGCCGGCTTCCACAACGACTCCCGCGTGGAGATTCGCTGGGTCGACGCCGAGGGGCTCGACCGCGAGGACGCGGAGCGCGAGCTCGAGGAGTGCGACGGGATCCTCATCCCCGGCGGGTTCGGGGTGCGCGGAGTGGAAGGCAAGATCCGCGCCGCGCGGTTCGCGCGCGAGCGCGGCGTTCCCTACCTGGGGATCTGCCTCGGGATGCAGGTCGCGGTATCCGAGTTCGCTCGGCACGCGGTGGGGATGGACGGGGCGAACTCCACCGAGTTCGATCCCGAGACGCCCTACCCGGTGATCGACCTTCTGCCCGAGCAGAAGGAGGTGCGCGACATGGGCGGCACGATGAGGCTCGGTGCCGACCCGGTCAAGCTCCACGACGCCACCCGGGCGCGCGAGATCTATGGCGAGCCCGTGATCTATGAGCGCCATCGCCACCGCTACGAGGTCAACAACCACCTGCGCAAGCGGATCGAGGCCGCCGGCCTCGTCTGCTCGGGCACGTCGCCGGACGACCGGCTCGTCGAGCTCATCGAGCTCCCCGACCACCCGTTCTTCGTCGCGGCGCAGTTCCACCCCGAGTTCAAGTCGCGCCCGCTGCGCCCGCAGCCGCTCTTCCGCGAGTTCGTGAAGGCCGCGCTCGAGCGGTCGCTCGGACGGGAGGTCGAGGACCGGGACGAGGCGCAGGCGGAGCCCGCCGCGCGCCGCTTCACCGCTTGACGGCCACCGTCGCGCCACGCGCCTCGAGCGCAGAGAAGGACCGCCTGCGGCGCGACTTCGTCCGCCTCTGCGAGATCGAGAGCCCCTCGGGTCGCGAGCGCGAGATCGTCGACGTCCTGCTCGACGAGCTGCGGGCCGCCGGACTCGATCCGCAGGAGGACGCGAGCGCCGCCGAGACGGGCGCGAACGCCGGCAACGTGATGGCGCGGATCGACGGCCCCGCGGGCGCGCGCACGATCATGCTCTGCGCGCACGTGGACACGGTGCCGCTCGCGGGCCCGATCGAGGTCGAGGAGCGCGACGGGGTGCTCACGAACCGGCACGAGGCGATCCTCGGCGCCGACAACAAGGCCGCGGTCGCGGCGATCCTCGGGGTCGCGCGCCGGCACGCGGCCGAGCCCCCGCCGGTCGGACTCGACCTCGTGTTCACCACCTCGGAGGAGCCGGGCCTGCGCGGTGCGAAGGCGCTCGATCTGGGCCAGCTGCGGAGCGAGTTCGGATTCGTGTTCGACCACGCATCCCCGATCGGCGAGCTGATCGTGGCGGCGCCGACCTACTACCGGATCGAGGGCCACTTCCGGGGCAAGGCAGCGCACGCCGGGATCCGCCCGGAGGACGGGCGGAACGCCATCGTCGCGGCCGCCGCGGCGCTCGCCTCGATCCGGCTCGGGCGCCTGGACGAGGGGACCACCGCGAACGTGGGCCGCATCGACGGCGGCACCGCGGCGAACGTGGTGGCGGAGCGCTGCCGTGTGGAGCTCGAGGCCCGGAGCCTCGATCACGAGCGTGCCGGCGAGGTGGTCGCCGAGATCGTGGACGCCCTCACCGCCTCTGCCAGCGACACCGAGTGCGACGTCGAGCTCGAGGTGCAGGAGCAGTTCCGCGCTTACCGGCTACCGCGGTCCGCACCGGTGGTGCAGGCCGCAGTCGCGGCGCTCGCGGGCGTGGGGATCGAGGCCAGCTGCATCGCCACGGGCGGCGGGAGCGACGCGCACGCCTTCCAGGCCCGCGGGCTGCCCTGCCTGAACGTGGCCAACGGCACGGAGCGCAACCACCAGCCCGACGAGTGCGTCACCGTCTACGCGCTCGAGACGATGCTCGACGCGACGCTCGGCATCGTCGCCCACAGCGCGTGAGCGGCCCGCTGACGCTGCGTCGCGGCGTGGTGGTGTCGGTCGACCGCCGCGCGCCCGACACCGCGATCACGGTCGACGTGGCGGGCGAGCACCGCCCCGCGATCGCCTACGTGGACCTGACCGGGCCGGTCGAGGAGGGCGACGAGGTGGTGGTCAACGTCGCGGCCCGCGACCTCGGGCTCGGAAGCGGGGGCTTCGACATCGTCCACGCGAACCTGACCCGCGGGCTCTCCGCCGACGGCGCGGCGGGCGCGCACGTGATGAAGCTCAACTACACCTCGCTCCAGCACGCGGTCGACCCGGTGGAGGAGCGGGCCGGCGACCTCGAGCTGCCCCTGGACCGCGCCGTCGCGGTCGTGTCGCTGCACGCCCAGCTGCCCTGCGTGGCGTGGGCGCTGGCCGAGGCGCGCCCCGGGACCCGGGTCGGGTACGTGCAGACGGCGGGCGGCGCACTGCCCGGCGCGCTGTCACGCAACGTGCGCGTGCTCCGCGAGCGCGGGTTGCTCGCCGGTCACGTCACCGCGAGTCCGGCGTTCGGCGGCGAGCAGGACGCGGTGACGGTCGCCGGGGCGCTCCACGCCGGGCTCACCGCGCTCGGCTGGGATGCTGCGGTGGTCGGGCCGGGCCCCGGCATCCTCGGCTCCGATACGGCGCTGGGCCACGGTGGCCTGGCCGCCCTCGACAACGCCCACGCCGCGCTCGCGCTCGACTGCCGGACGATCATCGTGCCGCGGATGTCGTCGGGCGATCCGCGCCCACGCCACCGTGGGCTCTCGCATCACACCAGGACCGTGCTCGAGCTCCTGCTGCGGCCGGTGATGGTCGCGGTCCCCAAGGGGGAGCCGGTCGAGCTGCCCGGCTGGGCGGCGCCCAGGGAGGCCGAGACCGACCTCGCCGGCTACGCGGCCTCCGGCCTGCCCGCACGTACCATGGGCCGCTCGATCGAGGAGGACGTGCTGTTCTTCCGCGCCGCGCTCGCGGGCGGCGGCGTCCTCGCTGAGGAGGTGTAGATGCCGTTCGAGCGGATCGGTGGCGAGGAGGCCTGGAGCGGCCGCCTCTTCAGCGTGCACGTGGATCGCTTCCGCTACGACGACGGGGAGGAGGCGGAGCGCGAGATCGCGCGGCACCCCGGGGCCGTGGGTGTGGTCGCGCACGACGGCGAGCACCTCTACCTGGTCAGGCAGCCGCGCGAGCCCGTGGACGACCCTGCGCTGCTCGAGCTGCCCGCGGGCAAGCTCGACGAGGAAGGCGAGAGCCCGCTCGATACGGCCAAGCGCGAGCTGGCCGAGGAGATCGGGAAGGGAGCGCGCGAGTGGCGCTTCCTCACGCGGTGCTTCACCTCGCCTGGGTTCGCGAACGAGGAGGTCCACCTGTACCTGGCCACGGATCTCTACGACGAGTCGGCCGATAGCGGGGAGGAGGAGCGGATCGAGGTGGTCACGTTGCCGCTCCACGACCTGGACGAGGCGATCGCGGCGTGCCGCGACGCGAAGACGCTCATCGGGCTCCTGTGGTTCCGCGCGTACGAGCGCGCCCCGCACTGAAGCCCCACCGCTGCTGACAGCCCGGTTGCACCCGCCAGGGATGGGGTGCGCGCGCCCGAATGGGATGGCCAGTGGCGATCGTCAGCCCACCCCCGGAGGCCAGGTCGTTCGAGCACCTCCTGCTCGACTTCCTCGCCTACCTCGAGTTCGAGCGCGGCCTCTCGCGGAACACCCTCGAGGCGTACCGCTCCGACCTGCTCCAGTTCGGCCGCTTCATGGAGGATCGGGGGACGACGCCGGTCGCGGCGGCAAGCGCCGACGTGGCCGACTTCCTGGCCGTGCTCGCCCAGGGCAACGGCCGCCCGCCGGCGTCCCCGGCCACCATCCACCGCAAGGCGGCCTGCCTGCGCTCCTTCTACCGGCACCTGCGCCGCGAGGGGATCCTCGAGTCGGATCCGACCGCCGCGATCAGCGGCCCCCGCCGCGGTCGCCGGTTGCCGAACGTGCTCACTCGCGGAGAGGTCGCCAAGCTCCTCGAGCAGCCGCGCGGCACGGCGCCCACCGCCCTGCGCGACCGCGCACTGCTCGAGCTGATGTACGCGTGCGGCCTTCGCGCCTCGGAGGCGATCGGGGTCGACGTGGCGGACCTGGACCTCACCGACGGCGTCCTGCGAGCCCGCGGCAAGGGCTCGAAGGAGCGGGTGGTGCCGATCGGACGCATGGCTGTCGACGCCGTGCGCCGCTACCTCGAGCGCGGCCGGTCGGAGCTCGTCAAGGGGCGGTCGGTGCCCCGGCTGTTCGTGAACTTCCGCGGCGAGCCGCTCACCCGTCAGGGGCTCTACAAGATCGTGCGCCGTCACGCGACGACTGCCGGCCTGGATGACCGGATGAGCCCGCACACGCTGCGGCACACGTTCGCCACCCACCTCCTCGCGGGCGGGTGCGACCTGCGCTCTGTCCAGGAGATGCTCGGTCACGCGGACGTGGCCACGACGCAGCTCTACACGCACCTCACGAGCGAGCGGCTCAAGGACGTGTACTTCCGCGCCCACCCGCGGGCGACTGTATAGCCAGCCGAAGTGCTGCTAGAAAGCGGGCGTGGGGAGGAGAGCCTTCGTGGTCGTGCTCGACGCCGTGGGCTGCGGCGCGCTTCCCGACGCGGACCGGTACGGCGACGCCGGGACGAACACGCTCGCCCACGTGGCCGAGGCCGTCGGCGGGCTCCGGGTCCCGACGCTCGAGCGGCTCGGACTGGGGAACGTGACGCCCATCGAGGGCGTGGCCCCGGCGGAGCATCCGGCGGTCCACGGGCGGCTGTGGCCGCGCGGGCCGGGCAAGGACACGACCACCGGGCACTGGGAGCTGATGGGGGCCTCGGCCCCGCCTTGGCCCACCTACCCGGACGGGTTCCCGGTCGAGGTGATCGACGCGTTCTCGCGGGCCTCGGGGCGTGGGGTGCTGTGCAACGAGCCGTCGGAGGGCCTGCGCGCGATCGAGGAGCACGGAGCGCGGCACCTCGAGACGGGCGACCTGATCGTCTACACCTCGCAGGACTCGGTCTTCCAGGTTGCCGCACATGTCGACGTCGTCCCGACCGACGAGCTGTACCGGATCTGCGCCGCCGCGCGCTCGATCCTCACCGGCGACCACGCGGTGGGCCGGGTGATCGCGCGGCCGTTCGGGGGCGAGCCGGGTGCGTTCCGGCGCACGCCGGGGCGCCGCGACTTCGCACTGCCGCCGCCGGATCGCACCTACCTGGACCTGCTCTCCGAGGTGGGTGCCCCGGTGTGCTCGGTCGGGAAGGTGGGCCAGGTCTTCGCCGGCCGCGGAGTCTCTGAGGAGCGCCCGGCCCACGACAACGCGACGGCGATCGCGGCGCTCGACGCGCTGTTCCGGGACTGGCGCGCCGGGCTGGTGTTCGCCAACCTGGTCGACACCGACTCGGTGTACGGCCACCGCAAGGACACCGCCGGCTTCCACGCCGCGCTCCAGGAGATCGACGCGGCCGTGGAGGGCTGGCTTCCCGCGATGGGCGCCGACGACCTGCTGGTCCTCACCGCGGACCACGGATGCGACCCCGCCCAGCAGGGGACCGATCACACCCGCGAGCACGCGCCGCTCCTGGCCGTGCACACGGGCCAAGACGGGCGCCGCGTGGACGGCCCGATGGCGTGCGTGGGCGCGTCGGCGTTCCGCTGGCTCACGGACCGCGATGCCGACCTCCCAGGCGAGCCGTTCGTGGGCCGGGCCATGGCCAGCACCTAACCTCGGGAGCATGCCCGAGCTCCCCGAGGTCGAGACGATTCGACGTCACCTGGCGCCGGTGGTCGAGGGGCGCACCCTCGAGCGGATCGAGGTGCTCGATCCTCGTTGGTGCGAGCCGGCGCCGCCCGCAGCCGTGGACGACGCGACACGCGGGCGCCGCATCGATCGGCTGTGGCGGCGCGGGAAGTACATCGTCCTCGAGCTCCACGACGACGTCCATCTCGTGATGCACCTGCGCATGACCGGAAACCTCCTGCTGGCGCAGGACGCGCCGTACACGCGCGTGCGCATGGACCTGTCAGGCGGCGACCGCCTCCTGTTCACGGATCCGCGGCGGTTCGGGACCGGCGTGGTGCTGCTCGGATCGCCGGCGCGCGACGAGTACTTCGACGCCCGGCTGGGACCCGAGCCGCTCGACGCGGGCTTCACCACCGACATCCTGCGCGCGATGGCCGCCGGCCGCCGGGTACCCGTGAAGGCGTTCCTCCTCTCCCAGGAGCGGATCGCGGGCGTGGGCAACATCTACGCCGACGAGGCGCTCTGGCGCGCGCGCATTCATCCCCTGCGCCCGGTGGGCACGCTCAAGCGGGCGCAGCTCGAGGCGCTCCGCCACGCGGTCGTGCAGTCGCTCGAGGCGGGAATCGACGCCCGCGGCGCGTCGATCGACGACTTCAGGCATCCCGACGGCGCGCGGGGCTCCTTCCAGGACCGCTTCCTCGTGCACCGGCGAGAGGGCGAGCCGTGCCCGCGCTGCGGGCGGGCCATCGTGAAGCTCCGCGCGGCCGGGCGCGGCACCTACGTCTGCGAGGGCTGCCAGCCGAAGCCGCGCGTCAGACGGGCGCGATCAGCGTCTCGAGAACGCCCGCTCGGTCGGCCTCCAGCAGCTCGCGGAAGCCGCCGATAGCCCGCTCGCCGACCAGGATCTGGGGGAAGGTCATCTGCCCGGTGCGGGCCACGAGGTCGGCGCGGCCTGACGGATCCCTGGCCAGGTTGACCTCCTCGTAGCGCACCCCGCGGCTCTTCAGGAGCGCCTTGGCCTGGCGGCAGAAGCCGCATGGCTCGGTCGTGTACAGAGTCACCCCGTTCGCGTCCGCCACCTGCGAAAAAGTGTAGGCGTGCCCCCGACCTTCAGGACAGAGGCGGTCGTGCTGCGCTCGATCCGATACGGCGAGGCCGATCGCGTGCTCCACCTCTACAGCCGCGAACGCGGCCGGATCGGCGCGATCGCCAAGGGCGTCAGGCGGGTCAAGTCTCGGTTCGGAGGCCGGCTCGAGCCGCTCTTCCGGGTGGACCTGATCGTGCACGAGGGGCGCAGCGAGCTCGTTACCGTCACCTCGGCCGAGACCGTCGATCCCCACGCCGGGCTGCGCGAGCGGCGCGACTCGCTGGAGCGCGCCACGCAGGCGTGCGATGCGGTGCTGCGGCTGCTCGACTCCCAGGAGCCGAACCCGGCCGCCTACAACCTGCTCTGCCACGAGCTCCAGCTGCTGGACCGCCGGCCGGAGGCCGCCACCCGCTCCCAGGCGCTGGCGTTCCGGCTCAAGCTGCTGCTGGCGGCCGGCTTTGCCCCCGAGCTCGGCGCCTGCGCGTCGTGCGGCGAGCGTGAGCACCTGGGTGCCTTCTCCGCGAGCGCGGGCGGCGTCGTCTGTCCCGGCTGCGAGGCCGGATCGTTCGCGCTCGACGAGGAGGCGCACTCGTTCCTGGTCCACGCGCTGGGCCGCCAGCTGGCCGATTTCCCAACGGCGTCGGACCGTGCCCTCGGCCAGGCGGACCGCGCCATCGCGGAGACCCTGGAGCACCACGCACACGTGCGGCTCCGCCGAGTGGCCGCTTAGGGCCTATCCGGGACGGTCACCCGGAACTAGACTTGGAGCCCCGATGGGGGACGGGAAGCTCGTCTACGACTTCCGGGAGGGCTCGCGCGAGATGCGGGAGATCCTCGGCGGCAAGGGCGCGAACGTCGCCGAGATGACCCGTGTGCTCGGGGAGCAGAGCGTCCCGGCGGGCTTCACGATCGCCACCGATGCCTGTGTGGCCTACATGAAGGCGGACCGCACCGAGCCGCCCGGCCTCGAGGAGGAGGTGTCGGAGGCCCTGGCGCGGCTCGAGGAGCGCGCCGGCAAGCGGCTGGGCGACCCGGACGACCCGCTGCTCGTGTCGGTTCGCTCGGGAGGGCGAGAGTCGATGCCCGGCATGCTCGACACGGTGCTCAACCTGGGCCTGAACGACCGGTCGGTGGAGGGCCTGGCGCGTGTGACGGGCAACGACCGGTTCGCCTGGGATTCGTACCGCCGGTTCGTGCAGATGTTCGGCAACGTCTGCCGCGGCGTGCCGGGCGAGCGCCTCGAGGAGGCCATCAAGGAGCGCAAGCGGGCGGCCGGCGTGACCGAGGACACGGAGCTCTCCGTCGACGACCTGCGGGCCCTGACCGATGACTTCGAGGCGCTCTACCGCGAGCGCACCGGCGAGGACTTCCCGCAGGATCCCCGGGAGCAGCTCCGCCAGGCCATCCGCGCGGTCTTCGACTCGTGGATGGGGGATCGGGCGGTGGAGTACCGGAAGATCAACCGCATTCCGGACGAGTGGGGCACGGCGGTGAACGTCCAGCAGATGGTGTTCGGCAACAAGGGCGAGGACTCGTGCTCGGGCGTCGCGTTCTCGCGCGACGAGATCACCGGCGCGCCGGCGCCGTCGGGCGACTTCCTCGTGAACGCGCAGGGGGAGGACGTCGTGTCGGGGGTACGTACGCCTCGGGACCTTGCCGAGCTGCGCGAGGCGATGCCCGAGGCGTACGACCAGCTGATCGAGATCCTGCGGACGCTGGAGGCCCACTACAAGGACATGCAGGACACCGAGTTCACGGTCGAGCGGGGCCGGCTGTACATGCTCCAGACCCGCAGTGCCAAGCGGCCGGCGCAGGCGGCGGTGCGGTTCGCGGTGGACGCGGTGAACGAGGGCCTGCTCACGCGCGCGGAGGCGATCCGGACGATCGACGCCGACGCGCTCGACGCGCTGCTCCACCCGACGTTCGGGCGCGGCGCGGACTACCAGGTGCTCGCGCGCGGCGTGGCGGCGTCGCCCGGCGCCGCCAAGGGCGAGATCGTCTTCACCGCCGACAGCGCCGTGGAGGCGGCGGAGTCGGGGCGCCAGGTGGTGCTGATGCGGCCCTTCACCGAGGCCGACGACGTGGCGGGGTTCTTCGCGGCGCGCGGCATCGTGACCTCCGAGGGCGGCAAGGCGAGCCACGCGGCGCTCGTGGCGCGCGGGATGGGCCGGCCGGCGGTGTGCGGCGTGGGCGAGCTCGAGATCGACCTGGCCGAGCGCCGCGCCCGCGTGAACGGGACGGTGCTCGAGGAGGGCGACCTGATCGCGCTCGACGGCACGCTCGGCGTGATCACCACCGACGACGTGCCGCTCGT
>VAWV01000187.1 GCA_005883295.1 Actinomycetota bacterium | reverse complement strand
ATGATCAGCGTGCGCTCGAACTGGCCCATGTTCTCGGTGTTGATCCGGAAGTAGGCCTGGAGCGGCATTTCCACGTGCACGCCGGGCGGGACGTACACGAACGAGCCGCCCGACCACACCGCCGAGTTGAGCGAGGCCAGCTTGTTGTCGTTCGCCGGGATGACCGTTGAGAAGTACTCGCGCACCAGGTCCTCGTGCTCCCGCAGCCCGGAGTCCATGTCGAGGAACTGCACGCCCTGCTTCTCGAGGTCCTCTCGGACCTGGTGGTACACGACCTCGGACTCGTACTGCGCGCCGACGCCCGCCAGGAACTTGCGCTCCGCCTCGGGGATGCCCAGCCGGTCGAAGGTCTTCTTGTCGGACGCGCGCACGAAGTAGTGGATGTTGTCGAAGTCGACCTGGGCCAGGGCCGGCGAGCCCCAGGTGGGCATCGGGCGCGCCAGGAAGTGGTCGAGCGCCTTCAGCCGGAAGTCGCGCATCCACTGCGGCTCGGACTTGAACTCGGAGATCTTCTCGACGATCTCGCGGTTGAGCCCCTTCGGCGCCTTGTACAGGTAGTTCTCGGCGTCGTGGAACCCGAAGCGCTCCTTGTAGTCCGCGTTGATCCCCTGGAG
The DNA here is from genome assembly GCA_005883295.1 of Actinomycetota bacterium. Classification (GTDB taxonomy): domain Bacteria; phylum Actinomycetota; class Thermoleophilia; order Solirubrobacterales; family Thermoleophilaceae; genus AC-37. The sequence goes on along the minus strand of VAWV01000187.1, from coordinate 14,841 downwards.
GGCGCGCTGCTCGGCTGTTCGCTCAGGCGTGGCCACTACTCAACCTCCAGTTTGATGATGTCGTCGTCGATGGTCACCGGGAACGTCTCGACGGGCACGTAGGCCGGCAGCGTGATCGGCTTCCCGGTGTGCAGGTCGAAGCGCGAGCCGTGTCGCGGGCACTCGACCGTGCACTCGTCCTGGTCGAGCTCGCCCTCGACGAGCGGGCCGTTGTCGTGCGAGCAGCGGTCCTCGATCGCGAGGATCTCGCCGTTGCAGTTGAAGACCGCGATCTCGAGATCCTCCCACTCGACCAGGCGCATGCCACCGGGCGGGAGCTCGGAGACCGGGCAGATGTCGATGATCTCGGCCATCCGGTTGAGCGTAGCGGCCATCAGAGGCCTCCCACCTGGGGCCTTCCGCCCCCGGCGTACTCGGCGTCCTCCCAGTCCGCGGCGGCGCCGAGGCTGGCCCCCTTCAGGACCTTCAGGGCGAGCAGGGCGCACTTCATCCGCGTGGCCGAGATGTCGATCCCGAGCAGCTCGAGCACGAAGGACTTGTCGAGCCGGAGCAGCTCCTCCGGGCTCATCCCCCTGACCTCGTCGGAGACCATCGACGCCGAGGCCTGGCTGATCGCGCAGCCCTGCCCCGAGAAGCGGACGTCCTCGATCCGCCCCTCGTCGTCGGTCCTGAGCTGGACGCGGAGCTCGTCGCCGCACAGCGGGTTCATGTCCTCGAACTCGAGGTCCGCGTCGTCGAGCTCCCCGAAGTTGTGGGGGTGCTTGTAGTGATCGAGGATCTGCTCGCGGTAGAGAGCGTCCATCACATGACCCCGAAGATCCGCCGCACCTCGACGAGGCCGTCGACCAGACGGTCGACGTCGGCGTGCGTGTTGTGCACGCCGAAGCTGGCGCGGGTGGTAGCGGCCACGCCGAGCTTGCGCATGAGCGGCTGGGCGCAGTGGTGGCCGGCGCGCACGCAGATCCCCTCGCGGCCAAGGATCTCCGCCACGTCGTGCGGATGGATGCCGTCGAGGGAGAACGACACGGCGGTGCCGCGCGGCCCGTCCAGGGGACCGTGGATGGTCAGCCCGGGGACCTCCAACAGGCGGCCCAGTGCGTAGGCGGTGACCTCCGACTCGTGCGCCTCGACGGCGTCGAGCCCGAGCCCGTCGAGCCAGTCGAACGCCGCCGCCAGCCCCTGCGCCTCGACGAACGGCGAGGTGCCGGCCTCGAACTTGAGCGGCACCTGCGCCCAGGTGGACTCCTGCCAGTCCACGCGGCTGATCATGTCGCCGCCGCCCAGGAACGGGGGCATCGCCTCGAGCAGCTCGCGCTTCGCCCGCAGCACGCCGATGCCGGTGGGGCCGTAGCACTTGTGGCCGGTGAAGACGTAGAAGTCGGCATCGAGCGCGCCCAGGTCGAGCGGCAGGTGCGGGGCGGCCTGCGCGCCGTCGATCAGCACCCGTGAGCCCATCCGGTGCGCACGGGCGACGATCTCCTCGACCGGGTTCACCGTCCCGAGCACATTCGACACGTGCACGACGCCGACCAGCTTCGGCGAGGTGGCCAGCTCGCGGTCGAGCGCCGACATGTCGAGCCGGCCGTTCGCCATCACCGGGACGTAGCGCAGGTGGGCGCCGCGCTCCCGGGCGAGCAGCTGCCAGGGCACGATGTTGGAGTGGTGCTCCATCTCGGTGAGGAGCACGGTGTCGCCCGGGTTCACGAACGCGCGCCCCCACGCGTACGCGACGAGGTTGATGGCCTCGGTGGCGTTCTTCGTGAAGACGATCTCCTCGTAGGCCGAGCCGAGCCGATCCGCGATCCGCCGACGCGCGCCCTCGAAGGCCTCCGTGGACTCGTGCGCCAGCGGGTAGACCGCGCGGTGGATGTTGGCGTTGTGCTCGGCGAGCGCCGAATAGATCACGTCGAGCACCGCGCGCGGCTTCTGCGCCGTGTTCGCGCTGTCCAGGTAGACGAGCGGGTGTCCGCCGATCCTGCGGCTGAGGATCGGGAACTCCTGCGCGACGCTCTCGGCGTCGAGCACGGGGGCGGCGGCGATTGGTGCGAGCTCCTGCATGGCTAGGCGGCGGCCTCCACCTCTTCGCGGATCCAGCCGTAGCCGCGCTCCTCGAGGAGCTCGACCAGCTCGGGCCCGCCCTCCTTCACGATCCGGCCGTCGTAGAGCACGTGCACCGCGTCCGGCTCGACCAGGTGGAGGATGCGCCGGTAGTGGGTGATGATCAGCACGCCGAGCTCGGGCCCCCTGAGCGAGTTCACGCCCTTGGCCACGGTGCGCAGCGCGTCGATGTCCAGCCCGGAGTCGGTCTCGTCGAGAACGGCGATCCGGGGCGTCTGGAGCGCGAGCTGGAGGATCTCCATGCGCTTCTTCTCACCGCCCGAGAAGCCCTCGTTGAGGTAGCGGGACGCGAACTCGCGCGGCACCTCGACCAGGTCCATGGCCTCCTCCACCTGCTTCCGGAAGTCCTTCAGGCTGACCGGGTCCTCGCCCGCCTCCTCGCGGTGCGCGTTGAGGACGGTCCGCAGGTACTTGGTGACGGTCACGCCGGGAATCGCGACGGGGTACTGGAAGGCCATGAACAGGCCCATCCGGGCGCGCTCGTCCGGCTCGGCCTCGGTGATGTCCTGGCCGTCGAGCAGGATCTCGCCCTCGGTGACGTCGAAGTTGGGGTGGCCCATGATCGCGTTGGCGAGCGTGGACTTGCCGGACCCGTTCGGGCCCATCATCGCGTGCACCCTGCCGCTCTCGACGGTCAGGTCGAGCCCCTTGAGGATCTCCCGATCCCCGGCCGTCACGTACAGATTCCTGATTTCCAGCTGTGCCATCTGCCTCCGTCCGGTTCCTCTACGCCACCGCGGGCTCGGCCGCCTGCCGTTCGGAGAACTCCACGAGCTCGGCGAGCGTGGTGCCGTGCAGTGCCTTCAGTACTCCGCCCTGCACGCGCATCCACAGAAGCCGGGTGGAGCAGGCCCGGCCCGCGTCGCCCTCGTGGGAGCACGAGACGCGCTCGGGCGGCAGCGTGACGAAGCAGTCCATCGGCGCGACCGTGCCCTCGAGGGCCAGCACTACGTCGTCCATCCCGATCTCGTCCGCCGGGCGCGCCAGTCGGTAGCCGCCGTGGGCGCCGCGGGTGGAAGTGACGAGCCCGGCGCGCTTCAGGTCGGCCACGACGTGCTCCAGGTAGGAGAGCGGGAGGCCCTCGGCCGCCGCGATCGCCTTGAGCGCGGTCGGCTCATCGGCATGGTGGCGTCCGAGCTCGATCATGAGCCGCACCCCGTACTCCGTCTTCGCCGAGAAGATCACCGAGGAAACCCTAGCAGTGGAGTCGGATTAATTTGGGTTGTGCGCCCGCCCGACGGAGGCGCCCGAAGTTTGGAGCTTCGCCTGTAGTCAACGACTTTTTTGTATGCGAGAGTTCCTGCCCTTGGGGGGAATCCGGGAGCGAAGGGAAGTGACGGTGGTGGAGGGACCGAATGTGGCCGAGACTGCCCTGATCGCGTACGGCGCCAAGCCGTTGCCGCCTACAGACGAGCAGCGACGGCTGCGAGTGCTGCTCGTCGACTGCCAGGACCTGATCCATTGGGGCTTCAAGATGCTGCTCGCGGCGGAGCCGTGGGTGGAGCGCTTCGTGGCGGCGCACAACGCCACTCAGGCCCTCGAGCTGGCGCGTCGCTATCACCCTCACGTCGCGGTGATCGACATGCAGCTCGGCGGCGAGTCGGGCGCCGACCTTTGCGAGCAGCTCCGTGAGTCCGTGCCCGGTACCCGGGTGCTGCTGATGTCGGCGATGGACCGTGTCTCCGCCCATTCGGTCAAGGCCGTGGGGGCGTCCGGGTTCGTGCCCAAGGGCTGGGGCGCGCGCGACATCGCCGGCGCCGCGCGAATGGTCGGGCTCGGCATGACGATCTTCGCGCCCGAGTCCGAGCAGCCGCCCAACCTGCTCACCGAGCGCGAGCGAGAGGTGCTCGAGATGGTCGCCGGGGGCGCGACGAACCGCGAGATCGCCGACCGCCTGTTCCTATCGCCCCACACGGTGAAGGACCACACCAGCGCGCTCTACCGGAAGATGAAGGCGCGCAACCGCGCGGAGGCGATACTGCGCGCGCAGCGGCTTGGGTTGCTGGCTTAGCGCGCCACGTGCGCGCGCTCCAGCGCCCACCAGACCTCCACCACGTCCTCCGTCCGCCGGAGATTCGCGCCGGTCAGCTGCTCGAATCGGGCGATCCGGTGGCGCAGCGTGTTCGGGTGGACGATCAGGGCCTTTGCGCTGGCGTCCACCCGCAGCCCCTTCGCCAGGTACTCGCGGACTGTGTGCTCGAGCGTCGCGCCGTACTCGCCGAGCTCGCGCAGCGGCTCGAGGTAGCGGCGCACCAGGCGCTCGCCCAGGTGGTCCTCCGAGAGGATCGCCAGCCGCAGCGACAGGTCGTCGATGGTCACCACGCCGTCGAGCCCAAAGGCAGCGGCGGTCTCCAGCGCCCGGCTCGCCAGACCGAACGAATCGCGGAGTCCGCCGAGGTCCGCCGGCGCGCCCAGCGCGACGACCCCATCCGACGAGTCGACCTCGGCACGCCGGGAGACCACCCCCCAGATCTCTCCCTCGACGATCGCCACGACTGTGCCTCCTCCCTCGCCTCCCCCCGACAGCTCCACGGCCCGCTGGAGATGGCGCACGTCTCCCCCCGGACCCGGGCGGCCCCGGACGGCGAGGTAGCTCCCGCTCGGCAGCAGGCCATAGGCCGCCGCGCGGCTCTGCACCTCCGCCGCGGGCAGGGTGCCTTCGAGCAGGCCGCGCACGAACGCCGCGCTCTGATCCCGATTGCGGTCCTGCAGGTCGGCCTCCACCTGCAAGTAGGTCGCGGCCGCGCGTGTCGCCACGGTGTCGGACCAGTCCCAGAGGCGATAGAGGCGGGCGACCTCGTCGCCCTCGCCCGCCTCGAAGCTCCGGCGTACCGCTATCCGTCGCCAGCGGTTCACGGCCTCGAGCGGGACCCCGGTGCGGGCCAGGCGCGCGGTCACGGCGGCCGAGGCGTCCAGCTCCGCCGTGCTCGGCGCGCGCCTTTCGTCCGCCGCCGCCTGCGCGCGGGCGAGCTCGGCCCGCGTGATGCGCCGCAGCTCCTCCGCGGGGATCTCCGAAAGCTCGGGCACCTCGTCGCGAATGGAGGCGACGATGGCCTCCAGCGCGCCGGTTCCGGTGAACCGCCGGCCGGCGCTTGCGTTGATTCCCCTCACTGAGTGCCTGTCCCGATAGGGGGCGTGCGCCCGGGGCGGCCGGAGGGCGAGCGGGGCGAGGACGCAGGGAGACCCAATACCCGAGCGGTATTGGGCCGACCGAGGACGACGCGTCCGCGACGCCATCCGGTCGCATCCGGGTGTGCGGCCTCTATTGGGATAGGCACTTAACCTCCTAGCGGCCGCCACGCGGCCGACATGCTGGAAGGATATTGAGCGACAGGGGTCTGGGAGCCGTTCTCGCCGCCATCGGCGCGGCCGTGGCGCTCGTCCTGCTCCCGGGCTCCTCGGCGGCGGCGGGCTTCCCGCAGGGTCCACCGAACGACCCGCTGTTCGACGCCAGCCCGCTCCCCAACGCCACGAACGAGCAGTGGGACCTGGCGAGCCCGGCGGGCGGGTTCGACCGCGGCATCTCCGTTGATCGCGCCTGGCCGCTGACCACCGGGGCGGGCGTGACAATCGCGGACCTCGACGTGGGCGTCCAGCTCTCGCACCCGGACCTGACCGGCCGCTGGGCGCCCGGCCACGACTTCTACGCGCGCGACTCGAACCCCACGTCGGACACCGCCAACGCACACGGCACGAACGTGGCCGGCGTGCTCGGAGCCGCCGCGAACAATGGCATCGGCGTAGCGGGCATCGCCCCCTCCGCGCGGATCATGCCGCTGCGGACCTCGGACAGCATCCTGCACCAGGGCGTGCGGGTGGCCGAGGGAATCGTCTACGCGACCGACCGCGGTCCGCTACGCGCACCGTCATGGGGTGGTGATGGCGGTGGCCGCGGGCAACGAGTTCCACTTCCACCACCACTACCCCCAGGTGATGGACGACGTGCTGGCGGTCGGGGGGATCAACCCCGACACCGCGAACCTCGCCGCCCGCGACCCCCATCTCGCCCAGGTCGCGAGCAACTTCACCGTCCACGCCTCGTACGCGGACTACGGCCCGCACCTCGACGTCGTCGCGCCCACCCAGGTACCGACGACCGACTGGGGCGGCGGCTACCGCCTCACCTGGGACGGCACCTCCGCGGCCACGCCGCACCTGGCCGGCACCGCGGCGCTGGTGCTGGCCCGCGCCCGCGCGCTCGGGATCCGCCTCTCCGCCGGCGAGGTGATGCAGATCATCCGCATGTCGGCCGACGACCTGGCCGACCCCGCGCAGGGCTACCACCAGGGCTGGGATCTCCTCTCGGGCTGGGGCCGGGTGAACGCGTTCGCGGCGGTGAGCCGCGTGGCGCCCGGACGCATCCCGCCGGTGGCGGACATCGTCTCGCCGAGCTGGTACCGGCCGGAAAGGGGGCGATTCCCGGTCCGGGCGATCGTCACCGGACGCTCGGCCACGGCCTGGCGGCTCGAGCTCGGCCGCGGCGACGACCCGCGCTCGTGGCGCACACTCGCCCGCGGGACCGGGACCGGGCCGAAGGCGCGCCGGCTCGCGCGGCTCGACGCGCGCAGGCTCGCGGCCGGCGACTGGACGCTGCGCCTCCACGCGACCGACGCGCACGCCAACCAGGGCGAGGACCGGGACGTGTTCCACGTGATCCACGACCGCGCGCTCAAGCGCGGCTATCCGAAGAGCCTGGGCACCTCCGGTGAGGCGTCCCCCGCGCTCGCCGACGTGAACGGCGACGGCGTGAAGGACATCGTCCTGGCCACGGCCGGCGGGCAGGTGCACGTCTGGTCCGGCCGCACCGGGCGGGAGCTGCCCGGCTGGCCGCGGTCCATGTTGCCGGCGCCGGGGTCGAAGGCCGCCGCGCGGCGGATCGGCACCGTGCGGGCCGGCTTCGTGGGGAGCCCGGCGGTGGGGGACGTCGCCGGCGGCCCGCGCCCGGAGGTGATCGCGGCCGGCCTCGACGGGCGCGTGTACGCATGGAGCTCCCGCGGCCGCCGCCTGCACGGCTTCCCGTTCCATATCCGCCTCCGTCGCCCGGCCGAGAAGGGCCGCCTCGACGCGGCGATCTACGCCACGCCCGCGCTCGCGCACTTGGGCCGCCATGGCAAGCTCGACATCGTCTTCGGCGCGGCCGACCAGCGGATCTACGCGCTCAAGGGGAACGGCCGCCTGCTGCCGGGCTGGCCGGTGCTCGCCCGCGACACCGCCTCCGGCGGGGACCCGGAGAAGATCCTCTCCTCGCCCGCGATCGGCGACGGCACGACCCCGAATCAGAGCGGCCGCGTGTACGCGTTCTCGGCGAAGGGGAAGCGGTTGCCGGGCTGGCCCGTGGCGGTGCCCGGTATCGCGGTCAACTCGATCCCGCTGGCCGGCCAGGGCGTGCCGGACTCGCCCGACCTCGCCGATGTGAACGCCGACGGTCGCGACGAGGTGGCGGTCGCCTCGTTCACCGGCGAGCCCGAGCTCTTCGCCGGCGACGGGACGCGACTCTCCGGGGCCGGCGGGCAGAGCCGCTTCCAGTACACGGGCACGGGCCCGGGTTCGCCCGCCACCGCGCCAAGCGTCCTCGCGCTTGGCGCGAACGCGGCGTTCGGGCGCACCTCCCCCGGCGGGCCGCTGCGGCTCTTCGGCGGCGTCGTGGACTCGCGGATCGCCCTGGCTCAGTCCTCGCCCGCCACGAAGGTCGCGTTCGAGCACCTCCTGGGCGGGTGGGACGCCGCCAGCGGCAGCTGGCTCCCCTCGTTCCCGATCCCGATGGAGGGCTGGCAGATCCCGAGCGCGCCGGCGATCGCCGACGTGGACGGCGACGGCCACGCGGAGGTGGTGGCGGGGTCGTCCGGCGACGTGCTGCACGCCTTCCGCGAGGACGGGTCGGAGCCGCGCGGGTGGCCCAAGGACACCGGCGGGTGGCTGCCGCGACGGCTTCCTCTACGTATGGGACACGCCCGCGCGCGCACGTGCGCGCGGGGCATGGCCGTCGTTCCGCCACGATGCCCACAACACCGGCAAATGGGTTCCGTGAGAGACCCGGATGGGTAGAGTGCGGCCTGTGACACGGGCAGGGGGGCGACTCGGGGCGCTGGCGCTGGCGCTCGCCCTGGGCACAGGACTCGCGGGAGCGGCGCAGGCGGCGCCCAAGCTCCGTTTCAAGAGCGTGAAGGTCGTCGGGACCCCCGGCGACGGCAACCTGCCCTGGGCCGAGCCCCGGATCGCGGTCGGTCCCGACAACTGGACCTGGATCGTGACCAACCGCCACCAGTCCGACGGCGCGGCCGCGGTCTACGGCTCCCGCGACGGGATCCATCGCTGGAAGGTCACGCCGGGCCTGCCGGCCGGCCAGACCAGCGCCACGCCCGACGTGGACATCCTCGCCATGCCCACCGGCCGCCTGCTGGCCAGCGAGCTGGACGACGCCGGCATCAACTTCCCGACCTCGTACTCGGACAACCGCGGCAAGACGTGGACCCAGTCGACCGGGAGCACGCAGACGGCCGATCAGGACCGCCAGTGGTTCGCGTGGGGCCCCAAGGACGCCAGCACGCACAAGCAGCGGGCCTACCTGCTGTACCACAACCTCGCCTCGGGGCAGGGGCAGCACAACATGTTCGTGGCCACTTCGACCGACGGCGGCGCGACGTTCGGGGCGCCCATCCCGGTCACGCTCCCGGGCTCCGACGCCTACGCCGACCTCCAGTGCGCCGACTCGGGCGGCCCGAGCGCGATCTGGGTGAACGAGCACGACGGGACCGTGTACGCCGAGTTCACCACCCGCGCCTCGCCAACCTCGGGCGGCGACCTGGGCGGCTGCGGGACTGCGGCGAGCGGCCAGCCGTTCGAGTTCAACATCGTGGCGGCGACCCGCGTATGGCTGGCCCAATCCACCGACGGCGGCCAGAGCTGGACCAACTCGCTGGCGGTGGACGACGCCAAGTCCGGCCAGATCGTGTCGATGCAGGTCGCATCCGGCGGCCTCGACCGCGAGGGCAACGTGTACGTGGCCTATCCGGAGGGGCCACTGGGGCGGATGTACCCGGACTACAGCGGCGCCGGGGTCAGGTACAAGTGGGCCCGCCCGGCGAAGAACGGCAAACTCAAGTGGTCGTCCGCCCGCACGCTGGTGCCGGCGAGCAAGACGGTGCCCGGCAACGTGCTCGTGCACATGCAGGCCGGTGACGCCGGGCGGCTGATCGCCGAGTACTGGCGCGGCCAGAAGCGCAAGGGCGTGGAGCCCGTCTGGCACATGTACGCGTCGATGACCACAAACGGCCTGAGCGCCAAGCCGCGCGTGATCGAGACACGCATCTCCAAGGTGCCCACCGACACCGGAACCGCGAGCGAGCTCATGGGTGCCTGCACGTCGGGCAATCCGTTCTCGGGGATCGTGAACGGGCTGGCCTGCGGCCGCTCGCCCGACGTCTGGGGCATCACGGCGAATCACAGCTGCCGCGCGGAGTCCGTCTGGCCCGCGGTCGACGCGCCAAACAACCCGCACGACCAGAGCACCAAACCCAAGAAGGTCCCGGGCGACAACCCGGGCACCTGGGTGTCCAAGCAGACCGGAGGGCCATCGCTATGCGGCCATAGCCAGACCGGTCCGCTGTTCGCGGGCGGCTGCCCCGACCGGCGGCCGCCGATCTCGAGCTACGCCAAGAGGAACGCGGCGATCCTCAAGAACGACCGTCTGACCATCCGCGGCAGCTCGCGCGACACCGGCTGCAAGAGCGCGAACCTGATCCCCGGCACCGGGCGCGTGGCCCGGGTGCTCGTGAGCGTCGCGAAGATTCGCGGCCCGGGCAATGGGACCAGCTGCCGGTTCCTGAGCAAGCGGGGCGGCCACCTGACCGGCTACCGCAGCTGCACCCGGCAGATCCTCGTGAAGGCGAAGGGCAGGCGCCACTGGAAGACCACGTTCGGGTTCCCGGTGACGCTGCCGCGCGGACAGTGGCGCATCCGCGTACAGGGGATCGACGGATCCGGGAACCGCGAGTCACCGAAGGTCTTCCGGCTGACCGTGAGCTACGGGCCCGGCGGCGGGCCGCGCGCGAGCCGCTAGGCGACGGCCTCGCCGGCGCGCCGAGCGCGCTCCAGGCGAGTCAGGAACTCCTCGTCGGCCGGGCGGGAGCGCCCGCCCGCGCCGTGGCCGTTCGGCCCCGACTGAGAGGCGAGCTGGCGCCGCTCGGCGGCGAGCGCCTTCTGCGACGCCTGCTGCGCGGCGGACGCGAGCTCGGCCTCCTGCATCGCGATCGCCTTGCGCAGGTCGTCCTCGACCGCCTTGTGGGCCCGCAGCTCCTCGGCCAGCGACTCACGGCGGCGGCGTTCCACCTCGAGCTCCGTGCGGGCCTCGTGGAGCTGCGCGTGGAGCAGCTCGAACTCGGGGTTCGGGCCCGAGAACGGCTCGACGCGCTCCTCGGGAGGGGGAGCCGGCGCGGCCTCCGCCGGTTCGGCCACGCCCCGCCACTCGCCCGGACGCGGCAGCTCCATGTGGGCGTCCGCGCCGGCGCGTAGGAAGAACTCGGCCCGGGGGTCCTCCGCAAGCTCGGCGCTCATCGTGAACGCCCCGTGCCATTCCCCGCCCGCGGGCGAGGCGATCGGAGCGACCCCGTCCGGATCCGGGAGCGCGCGGTGCGCCGAGGTCTCCGGTCCCCGCGCCACGGATATGACGATCTCATCGAGGACCCGGTTGGCGGGAGCGAACCAGCGGCCGCTCACGCGCAGAAGCCCCACCTCATCCGTCGCCCGAACGAACTCCAGGCCCTCGAGCTCGAACTCGACGGCAACCACGCCGTCGTCCTCGCGTCGGCGCGCTGGCCTGCTTGATCTGGAACGCGGGAACAGGGACATGCTGAACTTGCCTGACCAGGCCCCTTGCTTATCGGCAGGTCCCGCTTGCCAGCTGAGGTCCGGTCGTCCGGGATCGAACTGCCAGTAGGCGGAGCTCGGGCGGCTTGCAATACTCGCGCGGTGCCCCCCGCCCAGCGCGTTGGGAACCTCCTCGGTGTCACGTTCCCCTTCGTGGGATTCGTCGCGGCCGTGATCCTGCTCTGGGGCAGGGCGGTCGGAGCTGCCGATCTCGCCGTTCTAGCGGTCGGCTACGCGGTCTCCGGCATCGGCGTCACGGTCGGCTTTCACCGCCTCCTCACACATGGCGCCTTCCGCACCTGGCGTCCCGTCCGCTACCTGTTCGCGCTCGCCGGAAGCCTCTCGGTGCAGGGATCGGTGATCGACTGGGTCGCCGACCACCGCATGCACCACGCCCACGCGGACGAGGAGGGCGACCCGCACAGCCCCTACGGGTTCGGTACCGGGGTCTGGGCGAGCGTGAAGGGCCTCTGGCATGCCCACGTGGGCTGGCTGCTGGTCCGCGGCCACGGGGCGGACCACGACCGCTTCGCGCCCGACCTGGTCGAGGACCGGGGGATGGTCGCGATCGACCGCCTGTTCCCGGCGGTCGTCGCCGCCGGCCTCGCCATCCCCGCCGGCCTCGGCTACGTGATCGCGGGCTCGCCACGCGGGGCCCTTACCGGTCTGGTCTGGGGAGGGCTCGTGCGGGTGTTCCTCCTCCACCACGTCACGTTCAGCATCAATTCCATCTGCCACTTCTTCGGCCGCCGCCGCTTCGCCACGGATGACCACTCGACCAACGTGTTCTGGCTATCCCTGCCGTCGTTCGGCGAGGCCTGGCATAACAACCACCACGCCTTCCCCCGCTCCGCGCTGCACGGGCTGCGCTGGTGGGAGGTGGACCTGGGCGGCGTCCTGATCCGCGCCATGCGCCGCCTGGGGCTGGCCTGGGACGTGGTGCGGATCGCGCCCGAGCGCCAGCTGGCCAAGGAGCGTGAAGGCGCCGGCTTTGACCGAGCGCCACTCAAGACGCCGCCTACCAGCTAATCGCCGAGCTCCGCCCGCTGGACCTCACTCTCGCCTGAGGATCGCCGCCGAGGCGGCCGCGGTCTCCTCCCCCATCCACGCGCCGAGCATCGGGTCCGTGCCCTCCTCCACCACCCGCTTGAGAGCGGCCACGGTCTCGCCCCGCAGCTGTTCCTTCACGCGCGCGTAGGCCGCGCGGGGGAGCGCGGCGAACCCCTGAGCGACCTCCAGCGCGCGGTCCAGCAGCGCGTCGGGTTCCGCCAGCTCGTCCAGCAGCCCGAGCTCGACGGCCTCGGGCCCCGAGTCCACGAGCTCGGCCCGCATGGCCAGAACACGGACCGCCGGCGGCGCCAGCTCGGCGCGCACGATCGCCATCGCGGCGACCGGATAGGGGATGCCGGCGCGCAGCTCGGTCAGCCCCAGCTTGCCAACGCCCGACCCGATCCGGTGGTCGCCGCACAGCGCGAGGATCAGGCCGCCGGCGATGGCGTGGCCGTTCACCGCGCAGACGACCGGCCGCGGGAACGAGTACCAGCCCAGGAACAGGCGGTTGATGCCGTCGACCATCGCGCGCTGGCCGTCCCGGTCGAGCTGTGGCGCGGCCTTGAGGTCCACGCCCGCCGAGAAGAACCGCTCGCGCCCCACGATCACCACGGCGCCCGGCTCCGCCGCGCGCAGGTCCTCGACCGCGGCGCGCCCCTCCGCCAGCAGCTCGAGGTCGAGCGCGTTGGCGGGCGGTCGATCCAGGCGCACAAGGGCCACCTCATCGCGGGTCTCGACACCGATGAACCGGGGCATCCGAATCACGTCGAAGACTAAGGTTTCGGCCAGGGGATGGGGACGAGGCGCACGATCCGGCTGGCGGTCGTCGCGGCCGCGGTGGGAGCGCTCGCGCTGCCGGCCGCGACGCACGCGGCACCCGTGACCGACGCGTTCCACAAGCCGCTCGAGGACGGCTGCCAGCGCAACGTCCCCGGTCTGCTCACCTACAGCTCGCCCGAGTGGGTGTGGGTGAACAGCGCCCAGGCGCAGAACGAGGACAACACACGCCAGCTGGAGGGGCTCGTCCGCGACCCGCACACCGCCGGCGAGGACCTGCCCGAGAACCACCTGAGCTACGACTTCGACTTCAACGTCGTCCCGGACCCCTCGTACACGTACCTGGCCGGCGGCAGCCCGGCGGCCAACGGCGGCAAGGGAAGCGGCAACTGGGACCACAGCGTGCCCGACGAGTACGGGACGCTCCATCTCGAGTGGGAGTCCGCCGTGGTCCCCACCTTCGCGTGGCCCGACGAGGGCGACCGCGTGTCGGTCTGGGGACAGTGGATCTGGGACTGCGGGCACTGGGGCGAGGGCTTCGACTTCAGCGCCCCGCCGGCCAACGACCCCACGGCCCCGCTCACCCACAACGGCGACTACCTGATCCCCGGTGAGACCGAGAGCGAGCTGCAGGGCACGCCCGAGTGGTGCACCGCGCCGTGCCCTACCAGGCGGTGGCGCGCGAGTCGGAGACCGACGCCTACATCTCCACCAAGGGCACCGGCGCGCACGCCGAGGAGAAGTGCTCACACGACCTGAAGCCGCCGGCCGGCCAGCCGTTCCAGGGCCCGGCCTTCACGGCCTGCGTGCACGACACCTCCAACGAGTACCAGTCGCTGTCCGGCAAGACCTTCTCGTTTGTCGTGGCCGCGCCGCCCAGGCCGTCGCCGCACGCGCGGCTCCGCTACCGCGAGATCCAGCGCATCCCGAGCCACCACGCCACCGAGCGCGTCACGCCGGCGGGCGACGGCCTCCACGTGACGATCAGCTTCGACAAGGTTGCCGCCGGGACGCTCGAGGACTTCGGCCGCAGCTGGTTCGTGGGCTGGGAGGGCGACAGGTCCGGCACCCCGACCCACCTGCGCTGGACGCTCGAGTCGATCAAGGTCAACAAGTCGCTCGACCCCAACCCGAGCCGCGCGCAGCAGACCGGGGTGCCGCCCGGCGAGTACAACGTCTACGTCGACATCAACGGGTTCTGGCAGTTCGTCGGCGGACGCGGGCCCACGGGCGCTGTCACGGGCGGCGCGCCGACCCAGTGGATCCCCGGCCTCGGCGCGGTGACCGACGGGCAGGTCTTCTCGAACATCAACCGCAGCGTGGACTTCTTCGTGCCGCCGGGCAAGCCGGTGCGGCTCTTCGTGGACACCCGCGAGTGCGACCTGCCCCACATGGACCCGTGCGCGCTCACAACCGAGCTGTCGGACGGCAACGACGCCCCGGGCGACCACGCCGACACGTTCCCGTCAGCGGCCGCCGCACTCGGCGAGCACAAGCTCGTTCCCTCGGGCGACGACTACGAGATGACCTACCGCGTCGACCGCATCGCGAGCTTCGGCCCCGGCCCCACGCCTCCCGGCTCGACCGGGATCCCCTCGAGCACACCGTCCGACCAGAGGCACCTCCACTGCTCCGACGTTCGCGCGCCGGTGTCGTGGTTCGCACCCGCCGGCGCGGTCTCCGTGTCGTCGCACGGGCTGCGGCTCCGCGGCCGCGCCAGCGACGACCGCTGTGGCGTGGACCGCGTGGCGGTCGCCGTCTCCCAGCACCTCGGGCACCACCGCTGCAGGTACCTGCGCGCGGATGGCAAGCTCGCCCACACCACGAAGTGCAGCCGGCCGCGGTGGCTCCGGGCCACCGGGCGCACGCACTGGGTCCTCCGCACCGCGCACGCCCTGCCCGCCGGCGCCTACGTGGCGCACGTGATCGCCGTGGATCGTGCCGGGAACATCGAGCTCTACACGCACCGCACCGGCCCGCACCGCAACTACATCGGCTTCAGGGTGCCCTGAGGCTCAGCGCGGCAGATGC
>VAWV01000025.1 GCA_005883295.1 Actinomycetota bacterium | reverse complement strand
CTCGGCCGCCGCAAGGCGCGCAACCTGCTCGACACCGGCGCCGACGTCGTTGCGGCCGGCAACCCCGGGTGCGCGCTGCAGATCGCCGCCCACGCGGAGCGGCTGGGACGCCCGATCCGAGTGCTGCATCCAGTCGAGCTCCTGGACATGTCGATACGGGGAGACCGCCCGTGAGCGTGGCGGTGCGCGCACCGGTGGAGGGGCGCTTCGCCGAGGTCCTCACGGACGAGGCGCTGGCCTTCGTGGGCGAGCTGCACGAGCGGTTCGATGACCGCCGCCGCGAGCTGGTGGCGCGGCGCGCCGAGCGCGTCGCCCGGTGGAACGCCGGCGCGCCGCCTGATTTCCTGCGCGAGACGCGCGACGTGCGCGAGGGCGACTGGCGGGTGGCGCCCGCGCCCGCCGACCTGCTGGACCGGCGGGTGGAGATCACCGGTCCCACCGATCGCAAGATGGTGATCAACGCCCTCAACTCGGGCGCCCGCGGATTCATGGCTGACTTCGAGGACTCGCTGTCGCCCACCTGGAAGAACGTGGTGGGCGGCCAGGTCAACCTGATCGATGCGATCGAGCGCACGATCGAGCACGAGGAGGGCGGGCGGACCTACCGGCTGGGCGACGAGCTCGCCACGCTGCTGGTCCGGCCGCGTGGTTGGCATCTCGTGGACCGGCACGTGCAAGTGGGCGGCGAGCCGGTCGCGGGCGGGTTGCTCGACTTCGGGCTCTACGTCTTTCACAACGCCTGGCGGCTCGTAGAGCGCGGGTCGGGGCCCTACTTCTACCTGCCGAAGATGGAGAGTCACCTGGAGGCGCGGCTGTGGGCCGAGGTGTTCGGCCATGCCGAGGAGCGGCTCGGCCTCGACCCGGGCACGATCCGGGCCACGATCCTGATCGAGACGATCCCGGCCGCCTTCGAGATGGACGAGATCCTCTTCGAGCTCCGCGAGCACTCCGCGAGCCTCAACGCGGGCCGCTGGGACTACATCTTCAGCATGATCAAGTGCTTCCGCGACCGGTCCGAGTTCCTCCTGCCGGATCGCGCGAGCGTGACCATGACCGTCCCGTTCATGCGCGCCTACACGGAGCTGCTCGTGAAGACCTGCCACCGCCGCGGGGCCCACGCGATGGGCGGGATGGCCGCGTTCATACCGAGCCGGCGGAACCCCGAGATCAACGAGAGCGCGGTCGCGGCGGTGCGCGCGGACAAGGAGCGCGAGGCGGGCCAGGGCTTCGACGGGACGTGGGTGGCGCACCCGGACCTCGTCGACGTGGCGCGCGAGGAGTTCGACAGGGTGCTGGGCGAGCGGCCGAACCAGGTGGAGCGCCAGCGCGAGGAGGTGGAGGTGGGGGCCGGCGAGCTCCTCGACGCCGCCTCGGCCGGCGGAGAGATCACCGAGCAGGGGCTACGCAACGACGTGAACGTGGGCATCCAGTACATCTCCTCGTGGCTGCGCGGCAACGGGGCGGCCGCGATCCACCACCTGATGGAGGACGCGGCCACCGCGGAGATCGCCCGCTCGCAGGTCTGGCAATGGGTGCGCCACGGCGCCGCGCGCGGAGGTGGGCGACGAGTTCTTCTACTCCCAGGGCCGGCCGCAGGAGTCGCGCGAGCTGTTCGAGGAGGTGGCGCTCTCGGAGCGCTACGCCGACTTCCTCACGCTGCGGGCCTACGAGCGGCTCGAGGACTGAGCGGGCTTCGTCCAGCAGATCAGCACGGCGTCGCCCAGCCGGGCGCGCGTCTCGAGGACCTCTGGCGCGAGCTCCGGATGCCGCCCCGCGGCGAGGTCCCGCTTCAGGGCGTCGAGTCCCTGGGCGAGCTCTTCGGGCGCGTCGGTTCGCAGCCGTGCGAAGAAGCTGGTGCGTCCCTCGCGACCGGCCTGCAGTACGGCACCGGGGCTGTGAGAGAGCGCGGCGAGCGACGCGTCCTGCAGGTCCTCGAACTCGATCGTGGCGACGGCCGCGCCCGGAAGCTCCTGCAGCGCCTCGGCGATCGAGGCGTGGGTGCGGTCGAACCACTCCCGCCCGGACGGGAAATACCGAAGCGGCCAGAACACCTCCGCGTGCTCGCGCCCGAAACCCTTCACCGCGAGGCGGCCACCGGGCCGGAGTATCCGCCGCGCCTCCCCGAGGGCTGCCCGCCAGTCGGGCACGTGGTGGAGCATCGAGATCATCGTCACGGCGTGGAATCTGTCGTCGCCGAGCTGCAGCGCGGCGGCGTCCGACTGCAGCGTCGCGAGTCCCTTGGCCTCGGCGCGGCGCAGCATCTCGGCTGACACGTCGACGACGAGCGGCTCGAAGCCCTCGAGGTCGTGGAGCGCGGCCGCGTAGTTGCCGGTGCCGCCGCCGATGTCGGCGAGCCGGCGCCCGGGCGCATCGCGGAGGAACGCGCGCAGCGGCCCGAGGACCGATGGGCTCGCCGATCGGGTCTCGTCGTACATCGCCGCAGCCCGCGACCCGTAGTCGAAGTGGCCGAGGCGCGGCGACATCGAACTAGGTGTCCTAGACCTCCGCCAGCCGCCGGCCCGCGGCCCGCAGGCGCCGGACGGTTCCCGCCTCGGTGACCGTGGACAGGTCGATCACCCGCTCGAGGAAGCCGTCGAGCGCCTCCCGGCCCACGACGGCGTGGCAGGCGACGCCCGCCTGCCGGCAGCGGGTGGCGACCTCCCCCACCACCTTCCCCGCCAGCGTCTGCTCGTCGAGCCTGCCCTCGCCGGTGACGACGAAGCGCGCGGCGCGCATTGCGGCATCGAACCCGACCGCCTCGAGCACGTACGAGGCGCCCGGCACGAGCCGCGCGCCGAGATGCGCCCAAAGCCCTCCGGCGAGGCCGCCGGCGGCGCCTGTCATCGGCATTCCGCGCGGGTCGCGAGGCGCGGCGGCGGCCAGCCGCGCCATGCGCCGCTCGAGGCGCCGCACTGTGTCGGGGTCGGCGCCCTTCTGCGGGCCGAAGACACGCGCCGCGTCCTCCCACGGCGTGCGTACGTCGCACGCGACCACCAGATCCGGACGAACACCGGCGTCGGACAGGGCCCGCATGGCTCCCGCTCCCCCGTCGGTCGTTGCGGAGCCTCCGACCGCGACGAGGATCGAGCTCGCGCCCGCCTCGGCGGCAGCGGCGATGAGCTCGCCGGTGCCGCGGGTCGAGGCCGCGAACGCGTCGCGCTCCTCCTCGGCGACCAGGTCGAGACCGCTTGCCCGCGCCATCTCCACCACGGCGGGCTCGCCGTCCTCGAGGAGGGCGAACTCGGCGTCCACCTGGCGGCCGAGCGGGCCGCTGACCGCGACGCGCCGCCGCGCTCCGCCGCGCGCAGCGATGAGCGCCTCCATCGTCCCCTCCCCGCCGTCTGCAACCGGCAGCTCGACCGCGTCGCGCCCGCCGTCCCGCAACCCCGCCGCCACGGCCGCGGCCACCCGGCTGGCCGCGAGCGTGCCCTTGAAGCCGTCGGGCGCGACCAGCACCGGCAGGCCGCGGGAGCTCACTCGGCGGCGATGGCCGCGGCGAACGCGCGCTCGGCCTCGTCCCCGCGCACGGCGAACACAACGCGATCGAGCGTTTGGCCCTTGTGCCCGCGCACGGCGCCCACCATGATCCGGGCGGCCTCGTCGACCGGAAACCCGCCCACGCCCGTCCCGAACGCGACGAGTGCGAGCGAGCGGCACTCGAGCTCCTCGGCGCGCTCGAGCGTCGACCGGGTGGCGCGCTCGATGATCTCCGCGGAGGTCGGCCCGCCGAGCTCCATCGTCGCGGCGTGGATCACCCAGCGCGCCGGCATGTCACCCGCGGTCGTCTCCACCGCCTCGCCCAGCCCGATCGGGGCCCTCTCGCGCGACTCCCGCTCCAGCTCCGGCCCGGCCGCGTGGGCGATTGCGGCAGCGACGCCGCCCCCGTGGCGAAGCTCCGTGTTGGCGGCGTTCGCGACCGCGTCCACCTCGAGGGCGGTCACGTCCGCCTGCATCGCCTCCATCTCTGGCACGCCCCATATGCTGACGCAGTGCCGGAGCGCGAGGCCATCACCCTCGACCTCGACGGACACGAGGTCCGTTTCACGAGCCCCAGCAAGGTCGTCTTCCCCGAGCGCGGGCACACGAAGCTCGACCTGCTCGAGTACTACCTGGCGGTAGCCGACGCCTGCATCGCGCACCTCCGGGACCGGCCGACCACGCTGAAGCGCTTCCACGAGGGTGCGGGCGGGGAGTTCTTCTTCCAGAAGCGCGTGCCGGCGAGCGCGCCGCCCTGGCTCGAGCAGTGGACGCTCACGTTCCCGAGCGGGCGGAGCGCCAACTTCCTCACCGTGCAGGACCGAGCCCACATGGCCTGGGGACTGAACCTGAACGTGATCGACTGGAATCCCTGGCCGGTGCGCCGGCCCGACGGCGACCACCCGGACGAGCTCCGGGTGGACCTGGACCCGACACCCGAGGCCTCCTGGGACGACGTCCGCCGCGTGGCGATGTGCGTCCGCGACGTGCTCGAGGAGCACGAGCTGCGCGGCTTCCCGAAGACGTCGGGGTCGCGCGGGATCCACGTGCTCGTGCGGATCGAGCAGCGCTGGACGTTCACCGAGGTGCGGCGCGCCGCGCTCGCGCTGGCGCGCGAGGTGGAGCGCCGGCTGCCCGACAAGGCCACCTCGGCGTGGTGGAAGGAGCAGCGCCATGGCGTGTTCATCGACTACAACCAGAACGCCAGGGACCGGACGGTCGCGTCCGCGTACTCGGTGCGTCCCGTGCCCGACGCGATGGTCTGCTGCCCGGTCGAGTGGGACGAGGTGCCCGACGTGGACCCGCATGACCTGCGGCTCGACACGGTTCCGGACCGCGTGAAGGAGCGGGGCGACCCGAGCGCGGAGCTCGACTCGAGTGCCGGCTCGCTCGAGGCGCTCCACGAGCTGGCCGCCCGGGACGAGCACGAGGGCCTCGGCGACGCCCCCTGGCCTCCAAACTTCCCGAAGCAGCCGGGGGAGCCGCGCCGCGTGCAGCCGTCGCGCGCGAGGAAGGCCTAGCTCAGGCCCGCAGCTGCTCGATCCCGCACTCTTCGGGGGACTTGTCGGGACGCCAGCGCAGGAACTTTGCGCCGTGGCGGATCCGCCGGCCCGTGATGTGGTCGAAGGCGATCTCGCAGACGAGCTCGGGCCGCAGCCCCTCCCACACGAGCTCCTCGTCGGACTTCCACCGGCTCGGCTCACCGGTCCCGCGCTCGTGGGTCCGGTAGGGCTCGAGCAGCTCGAGCAGCTCGCGCTTCTGCTTCGCGGTGAATCCCGAGGTGTGCCCGACGATGCACAGCTGGCCGCTGTCGTCGTACAGCCCCAGGATCAGCGATCCGACGGTGTCGGGCTCCTTGCCGAACCGGAACGCGGACACAACCACGTCCGCGGTCCGCACGCGCTTGATCTTGCGCATCCCGGTCCGCTCGCCCGGCTGGTAGGGCGCCTCGCCCTCCTTGGCGACGACTCCCTCGGACTGCCCCGTCAACCAGGCTCCCGCCGCCTCCCGGTCTGGGGTCATCGGCGTCAGCTCCACGCGGTCGCCGTCGATCACCTGCTCGAGCCTCGACCTGCGCTCGTCGAAGGGAAGGTCGAGCAGCACGTCGTCGCCCTCCGCGAGCAGATCGAAGGCCACGAAAGACGCGGGCGTCTTCTCCGCCAGCATCCTGACCCGCGACTCCGCCGGGTGGATCCGCTGGCCGAGCAGGTCGAACTCCTGGATGCCGTCGACGACCACGATCAGCTCGCCGTCGAGCACCATGCGCTCGGCCGACACGGTCAGCAGATCGGGGACGACCTCTGGGAAGTAGCGGTTCATCGGCCGGCCGTTGCGGCTCTGCAGGTAGACCTCGTCCCCGTCGCGGAAGACGATCGTGCGGAACCCGTCCCACTTGGGCTCGTAACGCCAGCCGTCGCCGCTCGGGAGCTCGGTGGCCGATCGCGCCAGCTGCGGCTTGATGGGCGGCTTCAGGGGCAAGGGCACGGCGAGATCCTAGGAGTCCCGTCGGCCTGGCGGCCGCGGGCTACGATCAGTCGGATGGCCCAGGAGCACGCCACCCCGGCGGAGGACGAGTACCTGCAGACGATCTTCTGGCTGGAGGAGGCCGGCCTGCCGATCACGGGCGCCAACGTGGCGCGGGCACTGCAGGTGGCCCCGCCGACGGTGCACGAGATGGTCGGGCGCCTGGAGACGGACGGGTACATCACCCGCGACGAGGACAAGTCGCTCCTGTTCACCGACAGCGGCCGCGAGCACGCAGCGGGGGTGGTCCGCCGCCACAGGCTGATCGAGCGCTTCCTCACCGATGTCCTCGGGGTGCCCTGGGACGAGGTGCACGAGGAGGCCGAGCGGCTCGAGCACGCGATGTCGCCGGTCCTCGAGGAGCGCATGCTCGCCGCGATCGGCGACGCCCGCACGTGTCCGCACGGGCACCCGATAGCGGCCGGAGCGCGGGAGCCGGGCGTGCCGCTCGCGGACGTGGAGGAGGGCGCGAGGGTCCGCATCCTGCGCTTCGAGAACGAGGCGGAGGACCTGCTGCACTACCTCAAGGAGTCGGGGCTCGCGCCGGGTCTCGTGGGCACCGTGGCGTCCTCGGACGAGGACGAGGTGACGATCGAGGCGGACGGCCAGCGTCACACGGTCACGTTCAGCGTGGCCGAGACGGTGTCGGTGGTCGCCGACCCCTCGCCGCCGCCGCGAACCGCGCTGCCGGGCCAGCTCGTGCTGGCGAAGGAGCGGTACGGGAAGTAGCGGGCGCCTAGCTCTAGGGGCCGACCGGGATCCGCTCCACAGCGACCCGCTCGCGCACGGACGTCCGGCGCAGGACGAGCGTGAGGTCGGGCGTAACCGTGCCGGCGTAGCCGTCCCCACGGAAGGAGCGCCGCCTGTTCAGGTGAATGACCACTCTGCGATGACGAAGGACGGCGAGTGGGCTGCGGCCCACCGCCAGGGTTCCGAACTCCGAAAGATCCGTCTTTACGGGGCCGGGGCATCGCGTCCGCAGGGCGTCCGGTTCCCCGTAGGGGCTCGCGTACGCGAGCCGTAGCGACGAGCCACGGCGCGCAAAGTCGAGCACGCCCGTTCGGAGCCCGGCCGTGTCCGTGCAGGGAGGCGAGCCATCGGCGCGGCCAACCCTCGCCGTGGTAACCCCGCGGTCGGACACCCATCGGCCGTAGCCGTACGTTTCAACCCCCGAGCGTCGTCCTTGTGCGGCGAGACCGATAGCTGCAAACAGGTCTCTACGCGGACGGCTCGCCGGGGCCTCAGCGACGACGGTCAGGTCGCCCTTCCTCGCGCTCGGCGAGAGCGCGATCGTACCCGCCGCGCCGCACGCATCGAACGGACCGCAAAGTGGATCCGCCAGACCCGAGAATGCAATCTGCTCGACGCCTGAGAGCTGCTCGAGGGCGTAGCGGGAGGTGATGTAGCGCACGTGTCTCACGCGGGTTCGCTCGTGGGGCGGTGGCCCGCTGTTGACGCGCCGGGGACTGCCAAGCTCGAGAGTCACCGTTGACTCGATCGACCCGGCGAAACCGCGCCTCCTGAAAGAGTGCGTACCGGAGAGGTCGAGCGCTACCCTCCCGCGCCGCAGCCCGCCGACGGAGACTCTCCGTATTGACGTGAGACGGCCGAGATCGGATCCGAGCGGCCCCGGGCAACGGGTTTCGATGCGCGCGTCGCCGCGGTCGGTTCGCACCCCCACATCCACGTGTCCAGCCCGCACGGGTAGGTCGAAGAAATCGAAGCCAGAGCCCGCCACGTCGCCGCAGACACCCGTGGTGCCCCGCTGGACCTGAGCAACCGGCACCTGAGCGGGGCCGTTCGCGTCGTAAGTCGCGAAGAAGAGCACCACGTCGGTGTGGCGGTGGTGCGCTCCGTACTGCACGATGTTCACGCTTCCATCGGGCGGCGGTACCCAGGTCACGGTTCCCGCGTACGCGCAGGTGCCGAGCACCTCGCACCCGGCCGCGTGGTCCCCGTGGAAGCGCACCACGACGTGCCCGCGCGCGTGCAGCGGAGCCGCCGCCCGCCAACGCCGACGGCGCGAGAGCGAGAACGATCAGGGCGGCTGGGACTGCGACAGACCGTCTCATCAGCCCTTCACCACCCTCACCCGAGCGCGCGTCCTCACGAGGTCGAGGACGACTCGTCCGCTCCGATCGCCCGCGTACGCGCCTGAGGAGAATCGTCCGGACCCGCTGAGGACGGCCCGAAGCTTGCGGTGCGCGAGGGAAGCGGTCTCCAGCCTCACGCTCGCGAGCGCGGCACCTCCAAGGATGTCGGCCTGACTGGGCCCCGGGCAGCGTCCGCGAAAGACATCCGAGAGGCTGTCCGTCAGGACGTCTGAGTCGGGCGTAGTGAGGTCGAATGTGAACCGCTTCCCGAATCCCTCCATGAAGAGCAGGGGTGCAGGCGGACGGAAGCGGTCCGTACACGAGGCGCTTCCGGGTCGCTGGAACAGGATCGAGGTGATCCCCGAACTCGGTCCGATTTGTCCCTCACCCTCCACGTCCCCGCCGCGCGCCACGGCGGCGATCGCGGCTCTCAACGACGGGATCCTCCGCCCGCGAGCGGCCGCGAACCCGCTCACGTCGATGACTCCGCCGGCGCCCGCGATCGCGTACGCCTCGCGCCCCGTCGCCCCGCAGGCGTCGAGGACCTGGCAAACCGGGGCCTCGACGGCGCGGAAGTCGGCGGCGACCTCGCCAGCGCCGCGGCGGACCCTGAACCGCAGATCCACCTCGACCGTCTTCGATCCGCCGCCGGGTCCCCCTCCGCCGCCGCGGTCGGATTCCTTGCGCACCCCCTGCGACCGCAGCACGACCGTCGAGATCACCGTACCGCTGAGCGCGCCCGCCCTGAAGGGAAACCGACCCGCAAGGCTCAGGCGGCTGCCGCGCCGCTTGAGCCGTCCGAGCCGCGCGGCCGCCGCCGGCATGCTCCGCTGGAAGTCAGCGAGCCGAGGTCCTGCACACTGGCCGCTCGCGATCGGCGGTGGGAAAGAACCGGCGCCCAGCGAGAACCACTTCCGACCTCGATAGGCCGGGCTCACGTCGAGGTTGAAGAACGGTGCGTCCCCGGTGGCAACGCAAACCGCCGGCGCTGCACCCGGCACCTCCCGCCGAGCGCGCACGACGGCGGGGCCGTCGCTGTACACGTTTCCCGACACGTCGAGCCTGCCGCGACGAGTGCGCATCAGCTCGAGGTCGGCCTGCACGATCCGCCCGTAGGAGATCGACCCGCTGTAGCCGCACATCCCCGCGCCCTCGCAGCCCGCCGCGCGATCACCATGCCACGCGACGGTGATGGCGCCGCTCGGCGAGAACTCGACGGTGCTGAAGCGCGCCGCAGCCGCCGACCCGGGCGCCGCACCAAACGCCCCCGCGGCCAGCACCGCGAAGACCGCGCGCGCTCGCATCTTGCACCGATCCTGTGCTAGCGCTCAGGCTTTGTCAAGCGGCCGCGACGCTCAGACCGCGGTAGGCCTCGGCCAGGCGGCCGATCCCCTCCTCGATCTCGTCGGGCGTGACCCCGGAGTACGCGAGCCGCAGCGTGTTGAGACCGCCACCGAAGTCGGTTCCCTTCACGAAGATCACTCCACGCTCGCGGGCGGCGCCCGAGAGGGCGTCCACGTCGGCGCCCTCCGGGAGGTTCACCCACAGGAAGTAGCCGCCCTCCGGCGGCGTGTAGCGCGCGTCGGGTAGGTGCGCGTCCAGCGCCCGCGCGGTGGCGTCGCGACGCTCCCGCAGGGCCACCTTGACGGTCTCGATCGAGCGGTCGAGCGCACCCGACCGGCAGAACTCGGCCACGATCGCCTGGGCCACCATGTTCGGTGAGATGTAGGTGGCAGTGGCGCGCTGCTCGATGGCCGCGATCGTGGTCTTCGGGCCGACGAGGTATCCGACCCGTATGCCCGGGCACACCGTCTTCGAGAACGACGACGCGTAGACAACCCGTCCCTCGGTGTCGAGCGAGAGCATCGTGGGCAGCGACTCGCCCTCGAAGCGCAGCTCGCCATACGGATCGTCCTCGAAGATCGTTTATCGAGCGAGAGCGTGGCACCGGCCGGGTTCTGGAAGTTGGGGATGATGTGGGCGAGCTTGGGCCGCGCCCCACCCTCGAGCGCGGTGGCGAGCGCCTCCACGTCCAGGCCGTCGCCCTCGACCGGGATGGCCAGGATCTCCGCTTCGAGCTCGCGCAGAACGAGCAGCGTGCGGTCATACGTAGGTGCCTCGACGACGACCGTGTCGCCGGGCTCGACCATCAGCTGGAACAGGAATGCGTCGGCCTGCATCGAGCCGTTGGTGGCGATCACCTGCTCGCGATCGACGCTGTGACGCTCGGCGATCCAGTCGCGCAGAGGGCCGTAGCCGCCCGCGGTCCCGTACGAGAACGCGCCCTTCGGATCGCTCGCGAAGGCGGCCTGGGCGGCGGTGCGGAGGTCGTCGACCGGGATGATGTCGAGCGAGGGGGCGCCGCGGGCGAACGTGATCGGTGAGGGCTCCATCCGAGGCCACGATAACGGACGGGGCGGCAACCTCTTCGGGCGGTCGCGAAGCCCTCCGACTTCCGGCGTAGGATCGACTTAGACCGATGGCCCGGGCGAGTTCTTCATCCCCTCACAGCCTCGGCTCGACGCGCGTGCGTATGGACGGGCTCGAGGCCTGCGTGCGCGGACTCGACCCCGCGAGCCGTGCCCTCCTGGACCTGTCGCTGCGGCGCGGGATGCGCGACGACCACATGGCGCCGCTGCTCCGGATCGACCCGTTCAACCTCGCCTGGCGGCGGGCGCGCGCGATCGAGCGCGTGGCGTCCAGCCTCGGACTCGACGATCCGTCGGGGCTCGCGCAGGTGCGCGCTGCCCTGCCGCACCTGCCCGAGCAGGCCTGGTGCGTGCCGCTCGAGCTCGAGGCGGGAGAGCCACCGGCGGCCGAGGACCCAGCCGACCCGGACCTCGCGGATGAGGCTGGGGCGAATTACGACGGCATAGACGACGCAATTCACCCCACGCCCGACGGGGCGGCGACGGTTGAGGGCAGCGCGGAGACCATCGAGTTCGACGCAGTCACCGTCGAGCCCGATCCCGAGGAGACCCCCGAGCACTCCTGGGGCCCGCGCGCGCTCGCCGTGCGACCTGCGGCCGCGAGGCCCATGCCGGCGCCTCCGCCCGCATTGCCGCCCACGCTCCGCACGGCCATCTCCCTCGCGCGCGACGCCATCGCCGCTCGCCCCGCAACCGCCCGCGGCGCGCTGCTAGCCGGCGCGGGCGCGGTGCTCGGCGCGCTGCTGTCGCGCCGCCGGCGCTAGAGCTAGACCTTCGCCCCCACGATCTCGGCGGCGATGTCCGCCACCTGCGTGGGCGTCCGGCCCACGCGCACGCCCTTCGCCTCCAGCGCCTCGGCCTTTGCCTGGGCCGTTCCCTTCGACCCGGAGATGATCGCGCCCGCATGGCCCATGGTCTTGCCGGGCGGCGCCGTGAAGCCGGCGATGTAGCCCACCACGGGCTTCTCAACGTTCGCCTCGATGTACTCGGCCGTGCGCTCCTCCTCCTCGCCGCCGATCTCGCCGCACATCACGATGAGCTCGGTCTCGGGGTCGCGCTCGAACAGATCCACGATCTCGATGAACGAGGAGCCCGCGATCGGGTCGCCGCCGATCCCCACGATCGAGGAGTTGCCGAACCCGCGCTGCGCGAGCGTGTTGCCGATCTGGTACGTGAGCGTCCCGGAGCGCGACACCAGCCCGACGTTGCCCTCCGAGAAGAAGTGCGCCGGGATGATCCCGACGTTCGACTTGCCGGGCGAGAGCACGCCCGGGCAGTTGGGGCCGATCAGCCGCGTGGTCCCGCGGCGCAGGTGCGTGTAGACCCGCAGCATGTCGTGCACCGGGATCCCCTCGGTGATGCACACGACCAGCTCCACGCCGGCGTCCGCAGCCTCGAGGATCGCGTCGGCCGCAAACCGCGGCGGCACGAAGATCATGCTGGTGTTGGCGCCGGTCTCGGCCACGGCGTCGTGCACCGTGTCGAAGATCGGGACGCCCTCCACGTCCTGGCCGCCCTTGCCCGGCGTCACGCCCGCCACCAGGTCGGTGCCGTAGCGGCGGTTGTTCATGCCGTGGAAGCTGCCCTCGCGGCCGGTGAGGCCGGAGACGACGAGCTTGGTCTCGGTCCCGACGAGAATGCTCACGAGACGGCCGCGCCCGCCTTCGCCAGCTCCACGACTCGCTCGGCGGCGCCGTCCATCGTCTTCTCGACGTGGACGTTCGGGAGCTCTGCCTCGGCGAGGATGCGACGCCCCTCCTCGTCGTTCGTGCCCTCGAGGCGCACCACGAACGGGACGTTGACCTCCAGCTGGCCGAACGCCGTGACCAGCCCGCGCGCGACCTCGTCGCAGCGGGTGATCCCCCCGAAGATGTTGAAGAGGACCGCGCGCACGTTCGGGTTCGAGAGGATCACCTCCACGGCGTCGACGATCGCCTCGGCCTTCGAGCCGCCGCCCGCATCGAGGAAGTTGGCCGGCCGCCCGCCCGCCTGTGCCACGACGTCGAGGGTGGACATCACGAGACCGGCGCCGTTCCCGAGGATGCCGATGTCGCCCTCGAGCTTCACGAACGTCAACCCGCGCTCCTTGGCCATCCGCTCCTGGGGGTCCTCGGAGCCGACGTCCCGGAAGGCCGCCGTGTCCGGGTGGCGGAACAGCGAGTTGCCGTCGATGGTCACCTTGGCGTCGAGGGCCACGACCTCGCGGTCGGTGGTCACGAGCAGCGGGTTGACCTCCACCAGCAGCGCGTCCTCCTTGACGAAGGTCTCGTAGAGCTTCGCGAGCACCGCCCCGGCCGGCCGGATCACGTCCGCCGCGATGCCGGCGTCGAAAGCCAGCCTTCGCGCCTGGAAGTCCTGGAAGCCGAGCAGCGGGTCCACGTAGACCCGCACGATCGCGTTCGGGTCGTTCGCCGCGATCTCCTCCACGTCCATGCCGCCCATGCGGGAGAGCATCGCCATCGGCCGCTTGGCGGTTCGGTCGAGCAGGATGGCCGCGTAGTACTCCTCCGCGATGTCCGAGGCCCGCTCCACGTACAGCTCGTGGACGGTGAAGCCGCGGATGTCCATGCCCAGGATCGCCCCAGCGTGCTCCTCGATCTCCTCGCGGGTCTTCGCGAGCTTGATCCCTCCGGCCTTCCCGCGTCCACCAATCAGGACCTGCGCCTTCACCACAACGGGGTAACCGAGCGCCTCGGCGGCCTCGACCGCCTCGGCGACCGTTGTGG
The DNA here is from genome assembly GCA_005883295.1 of Actinomycetota bacterium. Lineage (GTDB taxonomy): Bacteria > Actinomycetota > Thermoleophilia > Solirubrobacterales > Thermoleophilaceae > AC-37. The sequence continues at coordinate 2,662 of VAWV01000025.1, read as the reverse complement.
CGGGCCTGCCGTCGGGTACCGGAACCCCGTGGCCGCGGAAGAGCTCCTTGCCCTGATATTCGAGGAGGTCCACGAAAACCTAGAATGTGCGGCCGCGTCCGGGCTGGTGGGCAGGCCGGCGGCCGGGCACCCTATCGAAAACCCGATTTCACCCCGCAAGGAGAGCTTTGCCCCTACCTAAAGACGTCCGGTTCGTCACGTTCGACTGTTACGGGACGCTGATCGACTGGGAGCTGGGCGCCTACGAGGCGTTCCAGGCAGAGGCGGACCGGGATGGCTTCACGATCGACCGCGCGAAGACGATCCCGCTGTTCATCGACATCCAGAAGGAGATCGAGCGCGGATCCTATGAGCTGTACGCGGAGGTCCTGCGCCGGACCGCCGTCCGCGTGGCGAAGGAGCTGGGCTGGGACCTGGAGCCCTCCCGCTCGAGCTTCCTGCCGAACAGCGTGCCGCGCTGGCCGGCGTTCAGGGAGACGAACGCCCAGCTCGAGCGGTTCGCCAAGAAGTACGAGATCGGGATCCTCTCGAACATCGACGACAAGCTGCTCGGCGCCACGCGCCGCCACTTCCGGGTCGACTTCGACCTGGTGGTCACGGCGCAGCAGGTCCGCAGCTACAAGCCGGATCCGGCCCATTTCAAGGAGTGCGCGCGGCGGATCGGCGGCAAGTCCGGCTGGGTGCACATCTCGAGCGGTTACGACACAGACATCGAGCCGACCCTGAAGATGAGGGTGCCGGTGATCTGGGTGAACCGGCGGGGTCAGAAGCTCGAGCCCAACCAGAAGAAGCCGACCGAGGAGGTCAAGACCCTCCGCGATGCGGCGAAGCTCCTGAAGGTCGCGTAGGCGCCTGCGAGCTGTAGCCGTCCACGAAGACGCCGTCGTCGTCACCAGCCGGCTCTGGCAGACCACTGCCACGGCTGTCCGCCACGGCGGCGAGGCCGTGCTGATCGACTCGCCCTACTACCCCGACGAGCTCGAGCTCCTGCCCACCCTGCTGGCGCAGGCGGGCTTCCGGCCGGCGGGCCTGCTGGCGACGCACGCGGACTACGACCACCTTCTCGGCCGTTTGGCCTTCCCAGGGCTGGCGCTAGGCGTGGGGGAGCCGACGGCCGAGCGGCTGCGCGCGGAGCCCGGTGCGGCCCAGCGCGAGCTGCGCGACGCCGATGCCGAGCACTACGTCGCGCGGCCGGCGCCGCTCTCGCTCGGGTCGTACCAGGCGCTGCCGGTCCCCGGCTTCGTCGGCGTCGGCGACGCCGAGATGGAGCTCCACCCGGCCGACGGCCACACCCGCGACGGCACGGCGTTCCTGGCGCCGTTCGCGAGCCTGCTCGTCTGCGGCGACTACCTGTCGGACGTCGAGATCCCGATCGTCTCCTCGCTCGACGACTACGGCGATACGCTGGCTCGGCTTCGACCGCTGGTCGAGCGCGTGGAGGTCGTGGTGCCTGGCCACGGCTCGCCGCACGCCCGCGAGACGGCGCTCCGGGTCCTGGAGGAGGACCTCACCTACCTGGACGCCCTGAAGCGTGGCGAGGAGCGACCGCCGCTGCCACCTGGCCGCGACACCGCGCGCCAGCGCACGCTGCACGCGGAGAATCTTGGGCGGCTCTACTGAGGCGCTGCCACGTGCCAGCCGACCGGACCAGTGTCGCAGGTGACCTCGGTGCGCCCGGCCTGTGACCACTTCACGTGCCCGTGGAGCGTCCCGCTGGCCGAGAGACCGTTGGCCGACAGCGCGCCATTGACGCTCAGGCTCACCCTGGATGACCAATCACCGTCGCGGGGACCGTCGTGTGCTTCGCCGACCGAGAACTCGCGCCCGCGGCGCCGGAAGCGATACCGCCCGTTGAACTCACGGGCCGACCAGCGCCAGATAGCGGCGCCGGTGCACTCCGGATGCCACATGACGAACATCCTCCGTACAGCGCCCGCGCGCTGGAGAGCCCAGATCGGGAAGCGTTGATCCGTGCTCCCGTTCAGTTGGGTGTAGGCACGCTGGCTCTCGCGCGGCGCGTGAGCGTGGAGCAGCCATGCACCGGTTGCCGCGATGAGCGCGGTTCCCAGCACGGCGAACCGCACGAGCACGAACCGCCGAGGGCTACGCAAGCGCGAACACGATCCGGACGCTGAACAGCGCGAAGGCGACGAAGCCGAGCGACGCGGCAAACCTCGATGCGACGTACCACGCCAGCAGCAAACGCGATGGCCTTAATGGGCTCAGCTCGTACCGCTCCATGAACTCCACGAGCCTCCGACGATCTGCCTCGAGGATCCAGAAGCTGTTCAGCGCCGCGAAAGCAACACAGGCGCTCAGCTGCAGCACGAACAGGACATCTACGGCGACGAGCGCCGAGAGGAACAGCGCGTCGCCTGCCAGGTAGGGAGGTAGCCGGCGGATCCACTCGACGAGCTCGCGCCTGCCCCAAGGCCGCGCCTCGCGGTAGGCCGGTCCGATCTCGGGGTGGGAAAGCCACGAGTCCGGCAGATGCGCTATCGCGACTGTGTAGCGCCGTCGTGACGAGTAGAGCCCCGCGGCCCAGACCACAACCGAAGCCCCGAGGCCGATGACGTCGCTAGCGGGCACGCGCTCGCGAGCCGCGTCAGCCGACGCCGTGCACGCCCTCGGCGCAGTACGGCAGGCCCAGCTTCCGGAATGT
>VAWV01000024.1:3844-18655 GCA_005883295.1 Actinomycetota bacterium | reverse complement strand
GAATGTGCATCCGGATGCACCCGTGCGAGACCGAGTAGCCGATCGAGCCGTCGTTCGGCGTGCCGTGGATCCCGACTCCCGGGGCCGAGAGGCCCATCCAGCGCGTGCCGAGCGGGTTGCCCGGGCCGGGCGGGATCGGCTTCTCGCCCGCCGCCCACGGCGAGTTCGGGGGATACCACCACGGGTTCCGCCACTTGACGACGATCTGGAAGCGACCGAGCGGCGTCGGGTACGTGTTCTGGCCTGTCGCGACCGCGAAGAGGCGCCACTCGCGCATGCCGCGGTACAGGTTGAGCCGGTTCGACGAGCGCCTGATCACGATCACCGGCCCGAAGTTGGCGCGGGTGACCTTGGGGGCGACGGCGGTCTGGCGGAGCCGGATCGGCGTCCGGCGATTCGCGGTCAGCGCCGCGACGATCAGGCGCACCGCCGGCTTCTGTCTCAGCGAGACGCCCGTGCGCGACGGCGAGAGCCAGGGCTTCAGGCGGCGGAGTGAGAGCTGCGCGTCCACGGGGGCGCGATCGAACCGGTGCGCGAGCCGGTTCACGTAGGCGCTCACCTTCCGGCGGCTCACGGCCACGTCGAGCTTGATCGCCGTGCCGGGCGCGGCCGTGCTCGCCCGGTCGATCGCCTTCAGCGCGTAGGCGACGGCGCCGAGCTTCTCCGGCGAGACGGTGAGCCGATGCTTGCCGACGAGGATGACGAGCGGCCGCTCGAACGCGTTCCGGACGGCCGTGTACGCGTCGGTCGGCGTCATCCCGCCGACGGCGACCCCCCCGACGGTCACGCCGGCGGCGATCCGCTGTGCCGTCGTCGATGTGGTGGTCGTCGTCGTCAGCGTGACCGTCGGCTCCGAGGCCGTCGTCGCAGTCGTGTCGAGCACGGCGCCGATCGCGCCCGGCGCGGCGGCGACGACCGCGGCGAGGCCGCCGCCGAGGAGACAACCGACCAGGAGCAGAGCGGTGAGCGCGGGGCGCTTCACGGCCTTTGAGGATAGCTCTGGAGCGGGATTCCGAGGCGCCGCTCGCGGTGTCGTCATCAGGACGGGCGGGCCCCGCCCGCGCGTCCGTCTGAAACGACCGGTCGACCGGCCCAGTTTTCGCATCCGTTACGGGACATGTCGGATCACGACGACGGCGCAGTCGTCGCCCAGCTCGCCGCCGGCGAACGAGCGGCAGTCACGGACCACCGCGCGCGCGAGCTCCTCCGCGCCCAGGCCCGTACCGCGCGCGATGACGCGGTCGAGACGCTCGATGCCGTACAGCTCGCGCTCACGGCGCGCCTCGACGACGCCGTCCGTGAAGAGGACGACGCTCTCGCCGGCGGCGAGCGGAGCCCGCGCCTCCTCGTAGCTCTGCCCAGCCTCGATGCCGAGCGCGAGGCCGCTCGCCTCGAGCGGCCGCACCGAGCCGTCACCGCCGACGAGCCGCCGCGGCGGATGGCCCGCGCACGCGCAGGCGACCTCGCCCGCCGCCGCGTCCACGACCAGGTACGTCATGGTGATGAACTTCCCGGTCGCGATCTCGCCGACGACGACGTCGTTGGCCGACGCGAGGAAGTCGGCCGGCTCCGGATGCTCGCGCGCGAGCGAGCGGAAGACGAACTTCGCCATCGCCATGTCCGCGGTCGCCTCGATCCCGTGGCCGGTGACGTCGCCGAGAACGACTGCGAGCCGGCCGTCCGGCAGGCGCAGGTAGTCGTAGACGTCGCCGCCCACGTCCACGCGCGCCGAGGATTCGTACACGGCTCCGAGCTCGAGCCCCTCGAGATCGGGGGCGACCCGCGGCAGGAGCGACCGTTGCATCGTGTCGGCGAAGTCCTTCTGCTGCTGGTAGAGGCGCGCGTTGTCGATCGCCAGCGCGGCCTGTCCGGCGACCGCGAGTGCCGCGTCGACCGTCGCGTCGTCGAGGGGCCGGGCCGGGTCGAGCGAGAGGATCATCAGCGTCGCGAGGACCTCCGCCGGAGTGGCCACCGGGACCACGGCCGCCGTGGAACCGCGCTCGAGGAACGGGACGAGGAGCTCGTACGAGGAGCCGAGCCGCGCCGCCGTCTCGGCGTCGATTCGCAGCGGCTTCCCCATGCGGAAGAGCCGGCGGCCGAGGAGCTTCGCCAGCGGCTGCGGGCGCACGAGGACGGCGCGGATCGGCTCACCGAGGCGGGCGTCGGCGACGTGGATGGCCCGCGCGACGAGCAGCTCGCGGCGCTCGTCCGGCATGCGGATCACGGCCGCGTCCACCTCGAGCAGCTCGACGACGGTGCGGGCCACGGCCTCGAGGGTCGTCTCGAGCGAGAGCGTCTGGGCAAACGAGCGCGAGATCTCGTACAGGGCCCGGAGCTGGCGGGCGGCCTGGCGCTCCGACGCGAGAGCGGTCTCGAGCTCGGCGCCGAGCTGTTTCGCCCGCTCGTGCAGCTGCGCGTTCTGGACCGCGACGGCGAGCTGGCTCGCGAGCGCCGACAGGAACGCGGCCTCGTGGGCGCTCGGCGGACGGCCGAGCGGCGGATAGACGGCCAGGAGCCCGATCACGTCGTCGTGGACGTGCAGCGGCAGCGCGATCGCCGCCTCGATGCCCGCCTCGGCGAGCGCATCCCCGACGGGCGCGAGCTGCGGGTCGCCGGCGGCGTCCTCCACCACGAGGATGCCACGGCCCCGGAACGGCCCGACGGCGAGATCGAGGAGCCGCTCCGCCACCCGCACGTGCGGCCCGGCGAGCCCTCGACCGGCGGCGGCGGCGAGGCGGCCCTCCTCGCGGAGGTAGACGGCAAGCCGTTCCGCCCCGAGGAGCTCGGCCACGCGCTCGACCGCCGTCTCGAGCGTATGGGCGAGCGAGAGCTGCGCGATCGCCTGCCCGACGACCGCGAGCAGCGCGCGCGTCCGCTCCAGCTCACCGGCGAGCGTGCGCGCTCGCTCGCCGGCGCGCAGCGCATGAGCCGCGCGGACGCCGAAGGTCGAAAGGCGCGCGAGCCCTTCCTCGGGCGGCGCCTCGTCGCCCTCGAACAGGAGCTGAAGCGCGCCGACCGGCGGCTGCCCGAGGAGGACCGTCGCCGAGACGCGCGCCGCAGCCGGCAGCCCGCCTTCGACCGACTCGACGGTGACCGGACGGCGGTCCTCGAGCGCACGCGCGGCCGCGGCGCGCGCCGCGCCCAAGGCCGGTTCGCCGTCCTGCACGCCGAAGGAACCGACGAGCTGCGCCGCCTCGTTTTCGCCGCTTGCCCGCCAGAGCAGCGCGGCGACCGCGTCCATCCCCTCGGCGGCGAGGCGCGTCACCTGCTCGGCCGTCCGCAGCTCGTCGGCGCCAGCCGCGAGGACCTCCCCCGCCAGCTCGAGCCTCCCGTCACCGCCGCTCTGCGCCCCGCCGCCGCCGTCCTCCCCAAAGGCGCGCACGGCGAGCCCGACCTGGTGGGCGAGGAGTCGCGCGAGCACGCGCTCGTCGGGGCTGAACCGGCGGCGCGGCCGCATCAGCTCGAGGCTGGCGAGCGGCCGGCCGTCGACTGCGATGGGCACCTGGAGCACGGCCCCCGCCCGGGTCCGCTCGGCCAGGCGGCGGACCGCCTGGGGCAGCCGCGCGACGTCGTCGCCCTCGGCGCGCGGAAGCTCCTCGGTCGGGAATCGGGAGCCCTCGAGCTCGGCCGCGACGGCAGGCGAGACCGCCCACACGGCGCGCGCCTTGAGCTGCCCCTCCTCGGCGTCGACGACACGGGCGACCACGACCTCGGCCCCGGTCGCCGCGGCGGCCGCAGCGGCGATCGCCGCGAGGGCCTCGTGCAGCGTCCGGCCCTCTGTGAGAGCCCGACTCGCCTCGGCGACGGCGTCGAGCGCCGCTCCCGAGACGCCGACCTCAGGTGCGCCTTCCCCCCGGCCGCGCTGACCGTCGATCGTGGTCACGTCTGCACGCAGTATGGCCGACGAGCCCGCCGCCCCCAGGGCTTTTCGAGTCGCGTCTAGAAGGTGATCCGCCCGGCGGCCCGTGCGAACGGGCTCCAGGCGGCCTGCTCCCATGACTCGCCGCCGCACATCGGACACCGGGGCAGCTCGCGGCAGACGGCCACGCCGTACCCGCAATCTGCACAGTGGAACTCGCCCTTGACGCTCTCCCCCGCCGGCCAGAACTGCACGTAGCCGGCGCCTGGCCCCTCATCTCGAGCGTATGTGTCCTGCGTCATGCGACCCCCAGGAGGATATCCCCCTCACGCGCCACTTCCTAGGCCCGTCCTGTCCAGATATCTCCATACTGCACCCGTGCAAACGCCGGACCCCGTTCCTCCTCGCGCGCCGGTCGAGCCGACCCGGCCGCTCGGCGCGGAGGTGGATCCGCGGCCCGGCGGCCGCTACTGGAGCGCAGGCGAGCTGATGACCTGGGTGGCGGGGCTCGTGCTCACGATCTCCTGCTTCACCGACTGGTACGCGGGCTCCGAGTCGGGCGGCGGCTTCACGATCAGCGTCATCGGCTGGCACACCGGCGCGCTCGGCAAGCTCGTCTTCGTCATCGGGTTCGCCGTGCTGGTCCTCGAGGCGCTCCGCGAGGCGGGCATCGAGCTCCCGGCGACCGTGCCCGAGAGCCTCGTCGTCATCGCGCTCGGCTCGCTCGCGACGATCTTCGTCCTCATCCGCCTGATCTCGATCCCCGACACGTTCATTCCCGCGAGCGGCCGCGGGATCGGGATCTGGATCAGCCTCGTCGCCGCAATCGCGGTGATCCTCGCCGGGCTCGTGCGAGCCTCAGAAGAGCTATAGCGACCGCAACGCCGAGGAGCGCCCCGCCGATAACGTCGAGCGGGTAGTGCACGCCGACGTAGACGCGCGAGAAGGTCGTCGCGGCGTGCCCCGAGGGGAACGAGTGGTCGGCCGGAACGTGGACGAGCGCCTTCGGCTCGGCGTAGCGAACCGGCGGCCGTTCGACGTCGATGACGTGCTTCAGCGCCGAGGCGAGGAGGTCGGCGGTCCCGTCGGCGGCGACGACGAGGACGAGCAGCGCCGGGCGGCGGCGGAGCAGCGCGACCGCGAGCGCAATCAGCACCCAGACGAGGCCGAGCGTGCCGAGCTTCGAGAGCCAGACGAAGACCTGGTCGAGGCCGCCGACGCGGTGGTGGACGACGAAGCGCTCGAGGTGGCGGTCGAGCCCGGTCAGACCGGCGTGATCTGCTTCGCCTGGTCGACCAGCTGCTGCACGTCGAAGGGCTTCCCGAGGAAGCCTCGCGCGCCGCGGGCCGCCGCGTCCTTCACGGCGCGTTCCTCGATCTTGCCGCTGAAAACGATCACCGGGATCGCCCCGACGCCGAACCGCTCCTGCACCTGCCGCAGCATCTCCCAGCCGTCGACCTCCGGCATCATCACGTCGAGGAGAACGAGGTCCGGCGCCTCCTCCTCGAGCGCGGCGAGACCCTCTCCGGCGCTCGCAGCCTCGCGCACCTCGTAGCCCTCGGCCTCGAGGTTCGCCCGGACGAGCGCCCGCGCGCCCGCGTCGTCGTCGACGACGAGGACGACCGGCCCCGTCCGCCCTCGCCCGCCGGGCCCCGAGCGCTCGAGGAACGCGTCGAGGTCGCCCCGGCGGTAGCGGCGGTGGCCGCCGGGGGTGTAGAAGGCCGGCACGCGGCCGACGTCGGACCACTTGCGGATCGTGCTCTGGGCGACGCCGAGGTACTTGGCGGCCTGGCCCAGGGTGAGCCAATCCGGCTCGTTCGTAGGCGCGCGGCGGCCGATCGGATCACGGGGAGGGGTCATGCCGCACAACGAACCTTCCCAAAGCTGACTATTTCGACACCCCTGAATGGGTCGCCGTCAGGATGATCGTGCCGATCGACGTCTGGCGGCGGCCCGGACGGGGATTGTCGTGGAGCGCCTCGCCCACCGCGACGCCGATTCCGAAGAGCAGCACGGCCGTCGCGACGAGGCCCGCCGCCCACACGAGGCGGCCGCGGCGCCGACGCCGATCGCGTGTCACGGCTCGTAGTCGACGGCGCCGCGCTGATAGCGGTGGAAGGCCTCGCCCTCGACGACGGAAAGCGTGCGCGGCCAACCCGGCGCGGGCGCATGGTCGGCCACCGCGTCACGGGACCACCGCTCCGCTCCCGCGTACGCGTCCACGAGCTCGGCGATCGTGAACGTCTGGCCCACGCGCCGCGCGAGCTCCGCGCTCACGGCGTCGACCTGCTCGAGCAGGCGCGCATACAGCTGCGGCTCAGCCGAGTACGCCTCGAGTCGCCGATGCCCCTCGTCCCACTCCGCCCGGGCGGTTTCCAGAGCGACCACGCCGCATGCTAGCCGGGGGTGCAGCAGCCTCGTGCGGGCCAGAGCGGCTCGATCTCGGCCAGGATCCGCTCGCCGAGCAGGTAGCCCGGCCGCGCCAGAGCGAACGCGGCATGGGCGTGCAGACACTTGAGCCCGCCGGCGCTTCGCCCCGCGCCGGCGACGCCGAGGTCGAGCTCGGGCCGGAGCGCGCGCTGCTCCTCGTGGGCACGCTCGAGGCTGGCGCCGAGCTCGGGGTCGTCGGCCGCGGCCCGCGGCCACCGCTCGACGCCGCCCGCCGCCTCCACGCGCGCGAGAGCCGCCACGAGGTGCGGACACGTCAGGTAGTACGTCGTCGGGAACGGGTCGCCGGACTCGTCGTAGGGCGCCTGCTCGGTGACGGCCGGGCGGCCGTAGGGGCAGCGGACGGCGACCCGACGAAACGCTCGCGGCCGACGGCCGAGCTGTCGCTCGACGAGCGCGAGGTCATCCACCGCGCCTGATCGTAGCCGCGTGCTTCCGCTCCCAGGCGGCGATGCCCTTGACGATGAAGAGCCGCTCGCCCGGCTTGACGAGCCCGAGCTGGCGCGCCTCGAGCTCGAGCGCCGCCGGGCTCGTCGAGATCGCGAGCTCATGCTCGAGCAGCCGTTTCTCCGCCTGGAGCCCGCGGACGTCCGCACGCCGCCCGGCAAGCGAATGGCGCGTGTCGAAGTAGGCGCGGAGCGGCCGGTAGTAGAGGAAGGCGACGAGCGCGACTGCCGCGACGAGAACGACGCGCCAGCGCCGGGTTGAGGACATGGGCCGCACGTTCGGCGGCGGCGCCGGTGCTCCTTTCGGCGCAAGGAGGGTTTGGCGGAATGTCGTTCGTCGCGCGGTGCGTGATGCTCGTTCCGAGGCAAGGACGCAGGGAGCGTTCGTACCTCCTAGGTACGGGCGCGACCGAGGACGCCGCATCGGGGCGAGCAGCGCGCTCCGTGCGGCGCAAGCGATATTTCGCCAGACCCTCCTACTAGGCCACTTCGACCTTGATCACGTTCGTCGTGCCCGGGATGTTCACGGCCGTTCCGGCGGTGATGACGGTGGTGTCGTCGGGCTCCTCGTTCAGCTCGCCGCGGACGCCCCAGTAGATCGCGCAGCGGCGGACGGTCTCGATCCGCGGCGACAGCGCCAGGGTCGGGACCTGCGGGCGGTGGGAGGAGATGAGGCGCGCGGTCTTGCCGGTGAGCGTCGGACAGACCAGCGCCTTCAGACCGAGCTGGTACACCGCGCCCACGGCGCCGAACGCGATCGCGGCGGGGTCGTCCCCGCCGCGCAGCCCCCGCTCGGTGAGCATGCGCCAGTAGGGCAGGTCGCGCTCGGTGGAGGTCGCAATCGCGGCCATCATCTCCACCGCCTCTACGGGGTTGTGTCCGATCGCGGTCTCCTGGGACAGCATCACGGCGTCCGTTCCGTCGAAGATCGCATTCGCCACGTCCGCCACCTCGGCCCGCGTCGGGCGGGTGGAGTTGACCATCGACTCCAGCATCTGGGTCGCCGTGATCACCGGCTTCCCGTTGTCGAGCGCCCGGATGATGATCCGCTTCTGGAGCAGCGGGACGGAGGCCGGCCCGATCTCGACGCCCAGGTCGCCGCGCGCGACCATGAGCGCGTCCGCCTCGGCCACGATCGCGTCGAGCGCCTCGACCGCCTCCGCCTTCTCCACCTTGGCCACGACCGCGGCGTGCGAGCCGGCCTGGTCGATCAGCCCGCGCAGGTCGCGGACGTCGGCGGCCGAGCGGACGAAGGAGAGCGCGATGAAGTCGGCCTGGTGCTCGAGCGCGAACTCGAGGTCGGCACCCCGGCGGATGAACGACAGCGCCATCAGGTCCACGCCCATCTGCACCCCGGCGTCGATCAGCCGCAGGTCGTCGTCGCTCACGGCCGGCAGCGACATCGTGACGTTGGGCAGGTTCAGCCCCTGCCGAGATGCCACCGTGCCGCCGACCTCCACGGCCGCCTCCACGTCGCCATCGCGCGAGTCGCGGACCCGAAGGCGGATGGCCCCGTCGGCCAGGTACACCACGTCGTCGCGCTCGACGAGATCGGCGAAGCCCGGCCACGCGATCGGCAGCCGGTGCGCGTCCCCGGTGACCCGCTCGGCGGCCGCGCGTACGCGCTCGACCGCCTCGGCGTGCTGCTCGGGGGCCCCGTGGGCGAAGTTCAGGCGCGCCACGTCCATGCCCACCGCGATCATCCGCTCGAGCACCGCGGGGTCCCGCGAGGCCGGTCCGATCGTCGCGACGATCTTGGTCGACCGCATCGGGGGAGGTATACACCTCGAAGGGGACTGGTCATGTCCCGTTCGCGGAGGGGTCCCGGGACCCGGCATGAGTACGTCGCGCCGGGGCCATTTTCGACCCCCGACTGGGCCTTCACGAAAAGCCCGCTCTTAGCGAGTGGTCCGGATTCGGACCGGTTGACCCTCGGGGACCCAACGGCATAAGTTGTCACCTGCCGTCGCGGAAGAACGGTGGACCGGACGGGAGGCCGAGAGAGAGCGCCTTCGGACCGAGAAGGCCGCCCTTGACGCCGCGCTGCGCCGGTACTGGGAACCAACTGCAATCCGGGGAGGATTGGGAATGGGCGAGACCGCCATGCCGACCGCTGCGCCCGCGCCTCAGCACATGCGCGCTCTTCAGCACGCGAACCGGGTCCGCCTCGCGCGGGCAGCGTTGAAGCGGCGCATCGCCGGGCAGGAGGTCCCGGCTGCGGAGGTCATCCTCAACTGCCCGTGGGAGGCCGCGAGCATGGAGATCAGCGACGTGTTGATGGCCCAACGCCGCTGGGGCCGGGCCCGTTGCCGGCGCATCCTCCTGACGCTCGGCGTGCCCGAGAACAAGCAGGTCGGAACCCTCACCGTCCGCCAGCGTCAGGCGCTCTCCGCGCTCCTCACGGCGAAGACGGGCTCGTCCCTCATGCGTGAGGAGGCCCTCGCAACCGCCTAGGGGACCCCACCGGTCGCGCGGACCCCTCGCCGTCGCGGCTGGCCGTCCCGCCGCCGCTTCTGCTCAACTGACGAGCGGGAGCGGCGGCAGGTCCCCACTCGTCTCTTCGAGCTCCTGCCCCGCCGTCTCGGGCAGCCGCAGCGCGACGAGCACCACCGCCAGCAGCGGAAACACCGCCAGGATCGCGAGCGCGTGTCCGATCCCGAGCGCGTCCCCGAGCTGCCCCGCCACCACCAGCCCCACCGCCGACCCGGTCACGCTCATCGCCAGGATCGCGTTGTTCCCCGCCGCGCGCACACGCGTGGGCAGCATCTCTGGCCCGTAGACGATCAGGGCCACCCCGCTCGCCGACGCGAGCGCGTTCCCGACCGCGGCCAGGGGCCACACGGCGACCCCGCTGACCAGCAGGAAGCCCGCGAACGCGGCCACCGCCACGGCACCGAGGGGCACGCCCACCCGCTTGCGGCCGCGCAGGTCGGCAACCCGGGCCCCGGCGAGCACCGCGGGGATCGAGGGGAGGGCCGTCGTGATCGCCAGGAAGAAGACGATCTCGCTTGCCGAGAAGCCCTGGACGCGGTCCAGGTAGCGGTTGTAGAACTCGGTGAGGGGCGCGAAGAACAGCGAGCTGAGGAAGATCGTGACCCCGAGCAGCAGGACCGTCCGCCGGACCGAGCGGGCGGCCACGAGCTCGCGGAGGCCGTGCCGTTCGCGGAAGTGCACGAGGAACCGGTCCGACTCCGGGAGCCGGCGCACGGCCCGGAGAACGAACGGCAGCCCGAGGAGCTGCAGCCCGTACGCCCCGGCCAGGCCCCACCGCCCCGTGGCCGCGACCGGGATCGCGAGGACCGCGAGCGCGCTCCCGGCGCCCGTGGCCAGGGCCAGCAGGGACACGATCGTGGTGCGGTTGCGCGCGGGCACGATCTCCATGGCGAGGACGAACAGCGAGACGGTCAGCCCGGCGTCGAGGCAGCGCAGCGCCAGGTGGCCGGCGACGTAGACCTCGAACGTCGGAGCGAGGCCGATGGCCGCCGCGAGCACGCAGTGCAGCGACGCCGCGACGGCCGCGAACCGCCGCCGCCCCCGGCGATCGGCGAGCGGGCCGATCAAGAGCGCGAGCAGGACGCCGAACCGGACCACGGCCAGCCCCACGCCGAGCGCAGCGTCGCTCGCGTGGTAGGCCCTCCCCGCGTACGGGAGCGTCTGGGTGAGCAGGCCCCCAGTGCCTCCGGCGTAGCCGGTGACAAGCGCGATGAGCGAGATCGCGGCGATCGCCGCCATCTGCGTCGTGGACATCGGCACCGGGGGCGCCCACCACGGCACGCCGGACGGGAGCGGAGCCCCGGCGTCGGCGGCGGCCTCGACGGCCCGGGCGCGGCGCCGCAGGAAGGGTGCCCACAGGAACCCGAAGTAGGGAATCGGGGTCGAGTAGGTCACCCGGTGCCTGCCGTCCGGACCGCGGGTCAGCTCGCCGTCGTCGACGAGCGGCAGCGCCTCGGGCGCCAGCTTCACGGGCGCCGCCCGGTCAGGACGGCTCGATGAAGCGCGACCCGAGCTCCCCGGGCGACTCGTCAACGGTGAAGCCGGGGCCGCGGGTGGCGATCTCGATGATGTGGCCGTCGGGGTCGCGCAGGTAGATCGACTCGAACCAGGTGCGGTCCAGCCGGTCCGTGCAGCCGATCCCGCGCGACTCGAGGTACTGCTTCCAGCCGTCCAGCTCCTCAGCTGTCTCCACGAAGAAGGCGAAGTGGTGCGTGGACCCGCGGCCCACCACGCCCTCCTCCATCTGCGGGTACTCCATGCAGGTCACGATGGTCCCGGGCGTCCCCACGCCGTCGCCGAAGTAGAAGTGGCGAGCGCTCCGGTCGTCCTGGTTCACGGTCTGCTTCACGAGCCGCAGGCCCAGCACGTCGCGATAGAACGCCACCGACCGGTCGAGGCTCGAGCAGATCAGGGTGATGTGGTGGATGCCTCGCAGCTGCAGCCGGCGTGGCTCCTGGGGCGGGACCGCGCCAGTCACGTATTCGAGATCAACGGCAACGGCGCCGTGCCCGAGAAGAAGAAGAACCAGATCCCGAACCCAACGATGGCGATCCCCGCGCTCACCACGAGCACGCCCTCGAGCGGCGCCTGGCCGTAGTCCTCGAGGCCGCGCGCGGCCCGGACCTCTATGTGCTTGCGGTTGAGGAAACCGAGCAGGGGGACGATCGCGAAGATCCCCACGACCACGGCGCCCGCCATCGCGGCCAGGGCGGCGCCGATCGAGTGCGTGGCGTCCTGGACCCTGGACCCGAGGTACAGGCAGCCCAGCGGAAGCCCCACCCAGAGCACGAGGCTGCCGATGAACATGATCGCGAGCATCAGCGCCGCGCTCGATCCCGCTCGCATCGCCCTCCGCACGGGTCTGAAACTACCTGAACCCGAGGCCGCCGGAGCGGCGCTTGAAGGCCTCCCGAAGCAGCCAGAACGCCGCGATGAAGACGAGCCCGCCGATCGGGATCATCAGCGCGCGGGTCACGTCGCTCTTCCCGCCCAGGATGAAGAGGACGGCCATGGACGCGAAGGCGGCGGCGCCGGCAAGGAGAGCGGTATGCGAGCGGTAGCCCGCGAAGTGCTCCCGGATCGACAGCTCGAGGCTCAGCGGCAGGAGGATGAGCGCCACCAGGACGACCAGCTCGACCAGCGGAAACTTTCCCCACGGAGCCGGGGGGCGCTCGTCGATGGTGGGCCGTCCCCGCCGGCGCGCCGGCGCCGCTGACCGGCCGCCAGCGCCCGCGCTCCGGCGCCGCTCGGCCGCCTGCGCTCGCCGCGCGCGGGCCGCGTCGCGCTCCGCCCGCGAGCTTCCGGACGAGGACGCCTGCTCGGACGTGGCGGGGCCGCCGCGTTTGCGGCTGCGCTTACCCATCGCCTGCCTTCAGTGGGGTAGGGGTCGCGGCGGCCCGCCGCGCCCCCCGGCTAACGGACAGCCGGACGAGATCCGGACGCGCCACCAGTTAAGGAGCATCCCGAGCAGGCCGAAGCGCGGGCGCACGTGCCACGACTTGCAGCCGGGCTCGCCGATGTCCTCGTTCCGGATCACCATCCACTTGTGCCGCTCCGGCTCGAGCACCATCTCCTCGATCCGGCGGCGGTTGAGCTCCTCGACGTAGGTGCGGTCGCCGAGCACCCGGCGGTTGTGCTCGAGCCGGTCGGCCAGCTGGTCGCGCAGCTCCTCGAGCTCGACGAGCGACAGCACGCGCGGCCCGCCGCGCGACGGCACCTGCCAGTCGAACCCAGTGCGCGGGAAGGCCGTGCAGAACAGGGCACCGAGCTCCGACTCGAGCTTCGCGACCTGTTCGCGAAGGGTGCGTCGCGCAGCGGCTTCGTCCGGCGCGACGGGCGGACGGATCGGAACGCGGCGCGCCGAGACTGCAAGGTCCGGCCGCTGTTCGATCACCGCCATCGGTCCCTCCTCGCGTCGATGCGAAGCCCCGATGGTACCACCGCTATGGGGCATTTCCGGCAGGCGCCGCGCCCGCTCCGGCGTCCCCCTGAAGCACCTCCGCGATGATCCACAGCGCCTCCTCGACGCTCACGTCCGGCACTCCCTTGACCTGGATCGAGGCGATGCGTATCCGCCTGGTGCGCGGATGCACGCCCCTGCCCTCGGCGAGGTCCGCGAAGAGGACGCCCACGGAGCGCTCGGCGTCAGCGATCACCACCTGCCGCGAGGAGAGCGGCCGCCCGTCCCCGCCCAGACGCTCGCCCGGCTCCGACAGGCGCAGGCCGAGCGGGCCCTCGAGCTTCTCGTCGTCGAACGCCACCAGCGGGACGCTCGTCTCCACCGTGGCGATCAGGATCGCGTCGTCCAGGAGGTTGCGGCTCGGGAACCCACCGGCGCGCATCCGCTCGAGCGCGATCTCCTCTGGCGGCGTGCGGCGCTCGTCCGGGTCGATTCCCACCTGCCTGAAGAAGACCCGGTAGGCCCACGGGACCGGCTGCTGGCGGAGGGTGACCGCCTTCCCGCCGGTGTAGCGGTCAGCGAGGTTGCGCAGCCGGCGCCTGACCGCCTCCGGGCTGCGGCCGGACCGGGCCTCGACGGCCGTGTGGAGGATCCGCAGCTCCGGAAACTCGGCGGCCAGGTCGTGCGCCACCCACCCTTCCTCGATCTCGGGGGTCTCGATCACTGGACCGTCCGGCCCTGCAGGAGCGCGCGGACGGCGGCGCTCAGCTGCGCATCGGAGAGGTTCCCACGCCGGGTGCCCGCGGAGATCCCGCTGCGGCGGGCGAAGATGGTCGTCGGGCAGTCGCCGATCCCGTACAGGTTGAACACCGCGGCGTCGCGGTCGAACGCGACCGGGAAGCCCCAGCCGCGGGACCGGACCATGTTCCCTGCGGCGGACAGCGAGGTGCGGCTGATCACCCCGACGAATCCCACGCCGGGGAACGAGCGCCGCACACGGTCCACGCGGTCGAGCTGCACGTTGCAGCCCCCGCCGCCGGTCGCAACGAACGTGAGCACGAGCGGCCGCGAGCGGAGCTCGCAGAGGTTGACCACGCCCGCCAGGTGCACCGAGCACGCCGCCGGGTGGCCGCCGCCGGCGCGCGGCTGGATGTTGGCGTCGTTGTTGTGGTTGCTCGTGGCGAGCGGCGCCGCGAACGGCGCGAGCCGCTTGCCCGCCGGGATGCCGCGGTAGCCGGCCCCCGAATGGCGCAGCGCGTTGGCTCCGGCCACGATGACCGCGATCACGAACGCGATCCCGACGACCCACGCGTAGGCGCTGCTGGGCCGGGCGGGCCGCGGGGGCGCGGGCTGGGGCTCGGGGTCGCGCTCGTCCAGCTCCTCGAACCGCTCGGCGGCGCTGCGCCCGCTGGATTCCGGCGCCCCGAGGTCGGCGAAGCGATCCTCCGGCGGTCCGGGCGCGTCTCCAGGTGGTCGCTCAGGCACGGGTACGGCGGCGGCCCAGGCGCAGGCCGCCCAGGCGCGGGAACGTCAGGCGCGGGCGCCAGGCGCGCGCCGGCCGCCACTGGAGCCCGCCCACGCCGGCGGCCACCTCGGCGCGCGCCGCCGCCGCCAGGGGCCGCGGGTCCAGATCCCGGAGGCTGAACGGGCCGTGCTGCTCCGCCCACACCAGCGCCGCGGGCAGGACCACCATGACGCCGAGGAGCGACACGGTCAGGTCAACGACGGTCACGATCCCGAACTCCCGGAGCATCTGGATGTTGGACGCGATCAGCGCCGCGAAGCCGGCGATCGCGGTCACGCCCGACGCGAGCACGGCCGCGCCCGTGGACCTGTACGCGTAGTCGATTGCCTCGGCTGGCTCCGATCCCCGCACCCGCTCCTCGCGGTAGCGAGCGGAGAGCAGGACGCTGAACTCCGTCGAGATCGCGATCACGAGCGCACCGAGCGTGGCGGACATCGGGTTCAGTGGAATCCCGATCACGAACAGGATCAGGGCCGACCAGCCGGTGGCCAGCGCGATGGGAATCAGCGGCACGGCGGCCAGGCTCAAACGGCGGCGGAGCGCGAAGAGCACCAGGAACACCGCAGCGAGGCCAGCCAGGATCGTGAGCGCGCGCCGCCACCCCGACGAGAGCTTGCCGTTCGACTCCGCGGCCAGCACC
>VAWV01000024.1:0-3826 GCA_005883295.1 Actinomycetota bacterium | reverse complement strand
AGCCCCTGGAGGTGGATGCCGAACGCGAGGTTCGCGGTCGCGCGGTCGGAGGAGATCACCGCCTGGGAGAAGTAGGGCGGGACGGCCGCCAGCAGCGCGCGCGCGTCGACCTGGCTGGCCGGCGCGGACCGGAACAGGTCGGTGAGCGACAGCGCCGGGCAGATCTGGGGCGGGTTCTTGGTCTGCCGGCAGGTGTCACCGTTCCGATAGCCGTGCGAAGTGAGTACGCGCCGCTGGAAGTCGGTCATCCAGGCGATCACGCTCGGCTGGGTGAGGTCGCTTCCGTGCACCACCACGTCGATCTCACCCGATACGCCGGTCTCCTTCTGCAGGGTGTTGATGTCGCGCAGCGCGGGCATGTCCTGCGGGACGAGCTTGCGGACGTCCGACACAACATGCGTCTGGGTGTCCGCGGCCCAGCCGAGCGCGGCGAGCGCGAGGCTCGCGACCAGCACGTTTCGCGGCCGGTCGATGGCGAAGTCGAGTGCCGCCCGGCCGGTGCGCGCGGCCCAGCTCGAAACCCTGGTCGCGCCGTCGGCGATCGCGTCGCCGGCGCGGCTCCAGGCGATCTGCTCCCGGGTCGAGCGCGCGAGCGCCCGGGCCCGCGGAAGCAGCGGCGGGACGTCCGGCGCCGTCGGTCTGCGCTCGGTGAAGCGGGCGAGGGTCGCGATGCCGGCGGTGGCCGCGCAGGCCAGTCCGAGGACGATCCCGACGATCACGGTCACTGCGAACCCGTGCACCATCGGGACCGGCGAGAGCAGCAGCACCAGGAACCCCGCCGCGGTGGCCAGGCCGGCCCCTGCGATTATCGGGCCGCCGCGCACCGCTGCGGCCCGCGCCGCGGCGCCCGGCCGGAGCCGCTCGGCGCGCGACTCGTCGAAGCGCGCCTGGAGCTGGATCGCGTAGTCCACGGCCAGCCCGATGAGCACGGGCAGCGCCGCGATCGACGCCATCGTCAGGTCGTAGCCGGCGAGCGCGATGAGCCCGTACGTCATGGCCGCCGCGGCGAGGGCCAGCCCGAGCGGCAGCAGCCGCATACGGGTCCGGAACACCAGCGCCAGCGTGGCGGCCATGAGCAGGAACGCCGCCCCCAGCAGGACGAAGATCGAGTGCTGGACCGTCGTGGCCAGGGCATCGACCACCACCGGGATGCCCGTGACGATGTAGCGCTGGTGGCCGGCCATGGCGAAGCGCGGCTCCGCCGCGGCGCTCTTGAACAGCCGGATGGCGTTCTTCGCCTGCGTGTCGCTCAGGCCCGGCTTCAGCCGGATCTGGATGAGCGCAGCGTTGGGGCTCGGGAACAGCGATGCGAAGCGGGCCTTGGGCACCCCCACGCCCCTGGACGGGTCGAAGACCAGCTCGGAGACGAACTGCGGGTTGTTGATCTCCGGGACGCTCGTGAGGTTGTACTTGAGCGCAGTCGTCAGCGCCTGGCGCAGGAACTGCTGGTAGGCGAGCTGCTGGGCGTCGTGTGCGAGCTTCTCCTGCCGGGCCTTCGGTAGACCCTGCTTCCTGGCGAGCCGGCGGGCGGCGTCGGCCGCCTCCCTACCCTGGATCGCGGTCTGCTCCTGCCGCGCCTGGAAGCCCTTCTGTATCTGCTCGGCGGCCGTGTGGATGAACGTGCCGGGGCCGTAGACGACCTTCGCGGGCTTCGTCCTGGCGAGGGTCGTGCACTCCGGCGGCAGCTCGCGCAGCGCTTTCGGCGGGACGTTGCCGGACAGGCAGCCTTCGAGGCCGATCAGGCGCGCCAGGTCGGAGGTGAGGACCGTGTGCTGGAGGTTGCCCTGGACCAGCACGACCACCGTCTCCCCGCCGAACTGCTTGCGGAAGCGCTCCGTGGCCTTGAAGGCCGCGGTGTTGCGGCCGACCAGCGTGTCGGTGGACGCGCTCGGCTCGAGCCCAAGCGCCAGGACGAGCCCGATGAGCGCAAGGGCGCCTACGACCGCCACGGTCGCCAGCGGACGCTGTATCACGAGCCGCGCGACGCGGCCGAATAGCGACATCGTCGGCAGCTTAGGCCAACGGGGTGCCGTTACCGGCCGGTTCCCCCACCTCACCAGACCCCCGGAACGAGGCGTCGGGTCCTGCTCGCATAGACGACGTACCGTTCTCCGAGCCGGGTCCGCAGCAGCCGCTCCTCATGACGGATCCGGTTGACGACTGCAGCGGCGGGCGGCACGACGGCGGCAGCCACGCTCAGCCAGCTGTCGAGCGCGACGCCGGCGCCCAGGTACACGACCAGCATCCCGGTGTAGCTCGGGTGGCGCACGCGCGCGTACGGGCCAGTGTCCACGAGCTCGTGGTCCGCGCCCACGTCGACGGTGACCGTGAAGAAGCGGCCGAGGGTCCTCACGGACCAGTAGCGGAGCAGCATGCCCGCGCACATGAGCGCAACCCCGACCGCCGGAGGGGTCCACGAGGGGCCCGGCAGTCGCGTGCCGACGCCGGCCGCGCGGAACGCGAGCACCAGCCCGACCACCGAGCCCGCGATCATCCAGACGTAGCTGGGATCCCGTTCACCGGCCCGCGTGCGCACCTGCAGGACGGCCTCCCCCGCCCCCCATATCCCGAGCGCGGCGTAGAAGGCATACGCGGCGAGGCCGCCGTGGAACACGAGCGGCCGCATCTGGCGTTCCGCCTCGCTGTGCGTTACTCCATGCCGAGCGGCCCGCGCGCCTCGCCCGACAGGAACTGGCGCACGAACTGGTTGTCCGAGTTGAACAGCTCGGACGCGGGCCCGGATTCCACGATCCGGCCCTTCCAGAGGATGGCGATGTACTCGGCCACGCGACGCGCCGACATGATGTCGTGCGTGATCACCACGTAGGCGCCGCCGTTCTCCTCGTGGATCTCCTTGATGAGCTCGCAGAGCAGCGCGGTGCGGACGGGATCGAGGCCCGAGTCGGGCTCGTCGAAGAGCACGATCTCCGGGTCGAGCACGAGCGCGCGCGCGAACCCGGCGCGCTTGCGCATGCCGCCCGAGAGCTCGTTCGGCATCTTCTCCCCGGCGCCGCCCAGGCCGACCTCCTTGAGCCGGCGGCTGACGATCTCGTTGACCTCGTCCTCGCCCTTGTCCGTGTGCTGGCGGAGCGGGAACGCGACGTTGTCGTACAGGTTCATCGAGCCGAACAGCGCGCCGTCCTGGAACAGGACGCCGAACTTCTTGCGCATCTCGAAGAGGTCGTCGTCGCGCATGTTCGGGACCGACTCGCCGTGCACCAGCACGTCGCCCTCGTCGGGATACAGCAGCCCCACCATGTGCTTGATGCACACCGACTTACCGGTCCCGGACGGACCGAGGATCATCGAGATCTGGCCCTCCGGGATGCCCAGGTTGAGACCGTTCAGCACCGTGTTGCGGCCGAAGGCCTTCTTCACGTCGATGAACTCGACGGCGTCGCTCTCCGCGCTCTCATCCCGGGTGGCCTTGCCGGTGTGCCACTTGAACTCGTCGTCTTCCTCCTCGCCCTCCCGCTCCGGCTCGAACGTGACGGCCGTGGTCCGTTCGCCGGGCTCGGTCTCGGCCTCCTGCTTCTGCAGGTCCCAGGGATTGGGGGCGTCTTCCTGCTCGGTGTCCGGCTGGTCCGACTCCTCGGGGACGCTGTAGCCCGAGGGCGGCGTCGCCTGGTCGTCTCTGCGTTCGTCTGCGCTCACGTTCTCCTCCTCGCCCTCGATCCTAGCTAGCTAGCCCCCGATCGGAGCCCGCGGATTAGCCCCCCAGAAGATCTGGGTGCCGAGCATCCCGACCAGGTGCACCATCACCGTGTTGAGCACCATCGACTTGGCGGTGGCGGTGCCCACCCCGACCGGCCCGCCGCCGGCGGTG
>VAWV01000023.1 GCA_005883295.1 Actinomycetota bacterium | reverse complement strand
TATACCGGGCGCACCTGCGCGACGTCTACAGCTACAGCTACTACCGCATCGGCAACCATCACGACGCCGAGGACCTGACCGAGCAGACGTTCCTCCAGGCCTACCGCCACTTCGCGCGTGCGCGGGCGGAGTCGAATGGCCGCCCGCTGCGGCCGTGGCTGATCCGGATCGCCCACAACCTCGCCGCGAACTACCACCGCGACCGCTCGCGCCGGCCCCAGACCCACCTCGAGGATGCGGCGGTGATCTCCGAGCCGCTCGGCACGGAGCAGATCGTGGAGGAGCGCGAGGAGGTCGAGGCCGTGCTGCGCGGGGTGGCCGGGCTTCCGGACGACCGCCGAGAGGCGCTGATCATGCGGTTCGCGATCGGCATGGACAACCGCGAGATCGCGCGTGCGCTGGGTCGATCCGAAGGCGCCACGAAGGTGTTGATACACCGAGCGATAAGGCAGCTGGAGGAGCGCCTGAACGACGAGGAGGAGGACGGCAAGGATGAGTGAGGTCGAACGTCTCCTGCAGAACGCGTTCGCGCCGGTCGAGCCGCCGGGCGCGCTCACCGAGCGCGTGGAGCGCCGGCTCACCGAGCTGACGGACGCCGCCATGGGCGAGCTCGCCGAGTTCGACCAGAGCGCGCTACGCGATCCCAGGCGATGGGCCCGTCTCGCCGCGGCCGGGCTGGTGGCCGGCACCGCCGGAGGTGCCCTGATCGTCGTACGCGCCCGACAGAAGCACCGCCGTCACGAGTCGCACGGCCTGCGCGCGCTCCAGAACGGGTTGCGCGAGGTCTCGAGCGACATGCGCCGGCGACTTCGCCGCTGATCCACCCGGCGCGCGGATACGTAGAGTCGGCAAGGAGCCGCCCAGGGTGCGGCTTTCGGGCGTGATCGGATCGGCGGACATCCCACGGCTGGCCGACGAGGAGCTCATGGAGCTCGTCGCGGGAGGAGACGCGCGCGCGTTCGAGGCGGTCTACGACCGGCACGGCGGTCCGGCCTTCTCGCTCGCCTACCGCATGGTCGGCAACCGCGTGATCGCCGAGGACATCACCCAGGAGGCGTTCCTCTCGATCTGGCGCAGCCGCCTCCGCTACCAGCGCGAGCGCGGCAGCGTCCGCACCTGGGTGCTGGGGATCGTCCACCACCGGGGGATCGACGCGCTGCGCAGGAACCTCGTCCACGAGCGCAGGCGGGCGAGCGCCGAGGGGATCGAGGAGCGCCACGAGGCGCCCGAGCGGACCGACCTCGAGGCCGCGCGCCGCGAGGAGGCCCGCGCCGTCCGGGCCGCGATCGAGGAGCTACCCGACCAGCAGAGCCAGGTGATCGAGCTCGCGTACTTCGGCGGGTTCACCCACACCCAGATCGCCGAGATGCTCGAGATGCCCGTCGGGACCGTGAAGGGGAGGATGCGCCTGGGGCTCGAGAAGCTCAGGCGGGCGCTCAGCCAAGAGGTGGCCCTGTGACCGGCCCCGACCACGAGCGCTACCGCGACGACGTGGGCGCCTACCTGCTCGGTGCCCTCGCAGAGATCGAGGCTCGAGCCTACGAACGCCACACCGCCGTGTGCCCAGAGTGCCGCGACGAGCTCGACCGGCTGCGGCCGGCCGCGTCCGCCCTGGCGCGGAGCCCGGAGCAGTTCGAGGCTCCTGCCAGCCTCAGGAGCTCGCTGATGACCGCCGTGAAGGCCGAAGCGCGCCAGCGCGCCTCGCCTCGCACATCTTTCGGGTGGCTGCCCCGCGCGCGGCTCGCGTGGGCGACGGCAGCGGCGCTCGTCCTGATCGTCGCCGCGCTCGGCGTGGGAATCGGTCTGAGCACGCGAGGCGGGTCCTCCGAGCGCGTTGTGGCGGCAAGCGTGCGGGGGCTCCCGGGTGGGAGCGCGAGCCTCGTCGTGCACAAGGGCCAGGCTGCGGTGCTCAGCGTGTCCGGGTTGCCGGTCCTCCAGGGCGGGCGCGTCTACGAGGTCTGGATCGAGCACGGCGGCACGGTGCGGCCTGCCGGCGCGCTGTTCGAGGTGGGCTCGGATGGCCGGGGCGCCGCAGCGGTCCCGGGCGCGGAGGCGGGCGACCGCGTGCTGGTCACGCGCGAGCGGGCCGGTGGCGCCTCGCGGCCTTCCGAGCTACCGGTGATCGCCGCGCGAGTCTGAGACAGCGCTAAGAAAGCGCCCGCGCGCGCGGATATCGTCGTGAGCGGTGCCTGTCTGCTACCGCCATCCCAATCGCGAAACCGGGGTCGCGTGCTCCAACTGCGGGCGGCCAATCTGCCCGGACTGCATGACCACGACCCCGGTCGGAATGCGCTGCCCGGAGTGCGCGCGGGAGCGGACCCGGGTGCGGCGCTACTCCGGCGGCGCCTTCGAGCAGCCCACAGTCACCTACGCGCTGATCGTGGTCAACGTGATCGTGGAGCTCGCATCGCTCCTGGGCGGGGGCAGCGGCGCGGCGGGGCTCGGCAGCAGCGCGATCCTGCGCGACGGCGCGCTGTCCCGGGCCACCGTCGCGCACGGCGACGTCTGGCGCATCGTCACCTCGGGCTTCATCCACGCGGGGCTGACCCACCTGCTGTTCAACATGCTCTCCCTCTGGATCCTGGGCAGCCTGCTCGAGCCCGTCGCGGGGCGGGCGCGGTTCCTGCTGATCTACTTCTGCTCGCTGCTCGCGGGCTCATTCGGCGCTCTCGTGGCCCAGCCGGTGGGCTACACGGTCGGCGCCTCGGGGGCCATCTTCGGCCTGCTCGGCGCGGCGATCATCGTGCTCCGCTCGCGCGGGATCAACCCGATGGAGAGCGGCCTGGTGTTCTGGCTGGGCTTCAACCTGCTCCTCTCGTTCACGATCAGCGGCATCTCGATTGGCGGCCACATCGGCGGCCTCGTCGGCGGGACGCTCGCCGCGATCGCGCTCTACGAGGTCGGTCCGCGGCTGCGGCTGCCGTTCGCGGTGACGGGCGGGCTGGTCGCGCTGCTCGGGGCGGCGGCCGTGGCGGGCGCGATCGGGATCAGCGCCTGACGCCCCCGCGCGGGCGCCTCGACCAGCTCGGGGTGGATCACGTGCGCGAGCAGCTCCAGCCCGTCCACGAGCCGCGGGCCCGGCCGCGAGAAGTACGCCGCGGCGTCGACCGCCACGACGGTGTCCGCCCCCAGCGCGGCGAGCCGGTCCGCATATGCGCGGGCCTCCTCGGCCGAGCGCCCCGCGTCGTAGCCGCAGGGCATCACCACGACCACATCCGGCCGGGCCGCTTCGATCTCGTCCCAGGTGGCGGTCCGAGACCGCTCCCCCGAGAAGCCGAGCGGGTCCTCACCGCCCGCGAGCTCGATCATCTGAGGGACCCAGTGGCCGCCGACGTACGGCGGGTCGAGCCACTCGAGCGCCGCGGTCCGTCGGGCGGTCGCGCCGTCCATGGCGTCGCGCACGCGGTCGATCCTCGCCGCCGCCCGCTCCACCAGCCGGCGGCCATCCTCGGGTACACCGGCCGCGGCGGCCAGGTCGCGTGCGCCCGCGAGCACCTCGCCGAGCGTGGTCGGGTCGAGTGAAAGGACCTGCGGCGCGGGATGGAGCTCTTCCGCGAGGGCCCGGACGTCGTCCGACGACACCGCGCACACCTCGCAGAGGGCCTGGGTGACGATCAGCTCCGGGTGCAGGTCGCGCAGGACCCAGTGATCGAGCTCGTAGATCGCCTCGCCGCGCCCGATGCGCTTGCGGACCTCGCGGTCGATCGCGGCGGGTCCAAGGTCCTCGGGGATCGCCGAGCGGGTGAGCTGGGGCAGGTCCCGGGCCTCTGGCGGATAATCGCACTCGTGAGTGACCGCGACCACGTCGTCGCCGAGCCCGAGGGCGAACAGCGTCTCGGTCGCGGACGGGACCAGGCTGGCTATGCGCACGGGGGACACGATGGCACTTCTCGAGGATGACGAGATCCGCGAACGGCTCGCGGACCTGGAGGGCTGGGAGCGGGACGGCGCCGTTCTGCGCAAGCAGTTCAAGTTCGACGACTTCAAGGGCTCGGTCGAGTTCGTGAACCGGATCACACCGGCGGCGGAGGAGATGAACCATCACCCCGACCTCTCGATCTCGTGGAACACCGTGACCGTCTCGCTGTCGACGCACTCGCAGGGCGGGATCACCGAGAACGACTTCGAGCTTGCGAAGAAGATCGATCCGCTGGCCTAGCTGCGCGGCCGCCGTGGCGCTCGCCGTGCTTCTCGCGGCGGCGCCGGCCGCAGCTCGGACGGTGCGGGTCTTCGCGGTCCAGCCCAAGCTCGACCTGGCCTGGATGCAGAGCCGGCAGACCTTCCACGACAAGATGTTCGGGCTGGCCGACCGGCGGCTTCGCGGTCCCGGCCGGCCTCTGATCCAGTCGGGCGCCGACGACTTCGCCTCGCACCTGCGGGGCCATCGCAACCTCGTGGTCTGGCCGGAGGACGTCGGCCTGTTCGCGGCGCTGACCGGGCAGCGCGGCGCTCCGGCGCGCAACTCGGGCTCGCTGGACGGAGCCGTCGTGACCCTGATCGGGATGTACCCGCAGCAGAACGCGTACTACAGCGCCAAGTATCCGGCCGTCGCCGCGCGCACGCCGCAGGTCCGCCTGCTCGCCCTATCGCTCACCGACACGTTCGCCCACGTGGCGGTGGAGACGTTCTCGGAGATGGCGCGCCGCTATCACGTCTGGCTGGAGGCGGGGATCGACATGGCGCAGGACTGGAAGGTCGTGTGCAACGACAGGGCGGCCTTCAATGCCGCAAGCCCTCCGCGCCTTCCGACGGCGGAGCGCTGCGCCGAGCAGAACCCGGCGCGCGTGAAGCAGCTCGGCGATCCGTTCGACCCCACGCGCGACTACGTCTACGAGGCGACCACGCCGAAGGCCTCGAACATGGCGCTCGTCTTCGACCCGCGCGGGCGCCTCCGCTCCAAGCAGATCAAGGAGTACCTCACGCCCACCGAGCTCCCGGGCCAGCTCGACCTCGTCCCCGGGACGGTCGACCGCGGCCTCACCGCCCTGCGCACCCCGGTGGGGACGCTCGGCTTCGTCACCAGCAAGGACGCCTGGATGCCGGACGTGCAGGCCCGGCTCGACGAGGCGCACGTGAATCTGCTGGTTCAGCCCGAGTTCTTCGTGGGCGACACCGTCGACGACAGCCGCATGTGGTCGCCCGACACGATGCTCGGTTCCGGGTACTCGGATGTCCTACGGCTTCCGTCACTCGAGGCGATGGTCGAGCCGTCGCTGAACGGGAACATCTACGACTTCTCGGCGGACCAGCAGTCGCACCTGGTGCTCAAGCCGCGCGGGCGGTCGAGCCCGCGCGGGCACCTGGTCGGCCAGCCCGACCGTCCCGGCCTCGCCTCTGTGATGCCCTGGGTCGTGCGCGACCCGATCCGGCCCGGCGAGCCCTTCCCGGCCAGGCGCCACCGGCTGTCGATCGCGGGGCACGCGCTCCTGCCCGGCTCTGGTGTGATGTGCCCGGACCCGTCGAAGCCCGGGCCGTGCGAGAACGGCCACGTGGAGGGCGTGCTCTGGCGCGATGTGCAGCTGAACCCGCGGCCTCGGCGGCGGCGCTACCGGGGGAAGCTGGTGAGGGCCGCGCCGTTCGGGCGCTCCCGCCCGGTCCACCGCTCGACGCATGACCAGCGCAACGCCGCGATCGCGCTGCGTGGCCGCCACGGAGTGATCGCGTTCGAGGAGCGCCGCCTGGGCCACGACCAGGTGCTGCTGGCGCGGACCGCGGACGGCGGACGGACCTGGTCCAGGCCGGTGAGGCCAACGGGCCGGCGCGCCGGCGCCGCGAACGAGCAGTGGCCCGCGGTCGCCGTCGGCCCGCAGGGGATCGTGACGGTCGCCTGGAACGACGACTCGAGCAGCGTGCAGCGCGTGTACCTCGCGCGCTCGACCGACGGCGGGCGGCGCTTCGGCAGGGCGCGCGCGATCGATCCGAGCACCCCCGCGCGAGCCTGGCAATGGCGGCCGGCGCTCGCACAGGGGAGGGGCGACCTGGTGCACGCCGTGTTCGTGGACGACCGCGCGATCTCGAGCGATGACGCCCTGCCCCAGTCGGGCATCTACTACACGCGCGTTCGCGCCGGCGTGCCGGAGGCCGCGCGCAGGCTCGACACCGGCCAACCGGCGGGCCTCGCTTCGAAGCTCGACAACGCCTGGGCTCCGCGGATCGCCGCTCGCGGACGTGGCGTGCTGGCGACGTGGATCGACTTCCAGAATTACGACTGGGGCGCCTTCTCCCGGGCCTCCTCCAATGGCGGTGCAACGTTTGGGTCGCAGCTACGGGTGACGGACAACGTGGAGGGCTCGAACCAGCAGGAGGAGCTCGCCGACTCGCCCGACCCGCTCCTGCTCCCGCACGGTTCGCTGGTCACCTGGACCGAATGGCGCAAGCGCGCGTCCGCCGGGCACGTGCCGCACGAGCAGTACGACATCTACGCGGCCGTACCCGGCAAGCCCAACCACCAGATCGATCCGTACGGCACGCGCCCGGTCTCCACGTTCTCACCGTCCGCGTGCGTTGTCGGGAAGCGCGCGCTCGTGGCGTTCCAGGATGCGAGCGCGGCCCGGAGCACGGCGCCCGGAGCTGGCGTGCTCGGGCAAGCGCGTGGCGGCGGCTTTTGAGACGGAGCGGGACGGCCCGAGCCAGATCTACGTGGCCGGGGCCAGTTGGTAGCCTGCGCCCCGTTCGCCTTGATGGCCGACGACGACCCTCCTCGAAGTAGCCCGACCCGGGGGGCGCGCACCTCTTGCTAGCGCTGCTGCTCCTGGGCGTTCCCGCGCTGATCGCGCTCAACGCGTTCTTCGTGGCCGCGGAGTACGCGCTGGTCCGCTCGCGCGTCGACCGCCTGGATGCACTCGAGAACGAGGGCGCGTCGGGCGCGGCGCAGGTGCGCGGGCAGATCGACCGGATCGACGAGTACATCGCCGTCTGCCAGGTCGGGATCACGTTCGCGTCGATCGGTATCGGCGCCGTGGGCGAGCCCGTGCTCGCGCACTACCTCAAGAAGCCGCTCGGCACACCGCTCGGGCACGCCGCGGCCGTGACGATCGCCGGGATCGTGGCGTACATCGTGCTGACGAGCCTGCACATCACGTTCGGCGAGCTGGTGCCGAAGATCTACACGGTCGCGCGCGCGGAGGGCGTGGCCAGGCGCCTGGCGCGTCCACTCGCGTTCTTCAACCAGCTGTTCAGGCCGATCAGCGTCGCCCTCACCGCGCTCGCCGGGGTGATCCTCCGCCCGCTCGGCGTCCGGCCCGAGCTGGTGGGGGAAGAGAGCACCACGTCCGAGGACCTCAAGTTCCTGATCGCGCGCAGCGCCACTGGCGGGACGCTCGACCCCGGGGAGGCCGGGATGCTCTCCGGCGTCTTCCACCTCCACGAGCAGGAGGCGCGGCAGGTGATGACCCCGATCCCGGCGGTCGTGACCGTGGACGTCGGGGAGAACGTGAGCACGGCGCTGCGGCGCTGCGTCGACTCCGGACACACGCGTCTCCTGGTGACCGAGGAGGAGAGCACCGACCGCGTGCGCGGGATCGTTCACAACAACTCGCTCGCCCGGCTGCTGATGAGCGAGGGGCGCGAGGCCTCGATCGAGCCCGCGGTGAAGCCCGCGCTGATCGTGCCAGAGACGAAGCCACTCGACGACCTGCTCGCGGACCTCCAGCGCCAGCGGGCCTCGATGGCGATCGTGATCGACGAATACGGGCGGACGGCCGGCATCGTCACGATCGAGGACATCATCGAGGAGGTCGTCGGCGAGATCTTCGACGAGTCGGATCCCGCCGGCGGCGCGGTGCGGCGGTTGCCGAACGGCGACTACTACGTGCGCGGTCACGTGCCGATCACGGATCTCGACGACTACGGCATCGAGCTTCCCAGCGAGTCCGACGCCTACAACTCGATCGGCGGGTTCGTGTTCAGCGAGCTCGGCCGGCTGCCGAAGCGCGGCGACATCGTGCACGTGAACGGATACTCGCTGCGGGTCGAGTCGGTCCGCGAGAACCGGGTGGAGGCCGTGCGCATACGCGATCACGAGCCGCACCGGCGCGAGCCGCGAGAGGCATCGGAGGCGCCTGGGTCGTCGGAGACGCCGGAGGCGAGCGAGGCGAGCGAGCGGGGCTGATCTCCGCGGGGCGGTCGGAGCTGCCCCGGCGAAAAGCAGCACTTAGGGGCTTACACGTATGTGGTCCCTCGGTCCCGCCATGCAAAACCGCACAATCGCGCCGATCCGAGCGCGGGCCGTGCAGTTCTGCATGTGGACCATGCAGATCGGCACAACCTCTC
>VAWV01000022.1 GCA_005883295.1 Actinomycetota bacterium | reverse complement strand
GACCACGTAGACGATCCCGAGGCACATCCAGACCATCCACCCCGGCGCTGGCCGCTGCGGGGTCGGGCGAGCCTCCGGAGCGGCGACTTCGGCGGCCGCCTGGGGTGCATCGACGGGCGGCCGGATCCTGTCGAGAATCGCTGGTCGCGTGCGCGTCGATGCCATCAATGGATCTTGCCAGCAGCTCTCGCCGGCGCCCATTGACGATTGCTTACGGACCCCATAAGCAGGCCTTCTACCCTTCCCGGATCGCCAAGCGAAGGAGCCTCATAGCGCCCGCCGTGCTCATCGGTGTGCTCCTCCTCGTGGTCGCCGTCATCTACTTCGTGGACACGGCGTCCTCGCTGCCGTCCTTCTTCCCGGGCCACCAGGCGGGGTCCGGCCACCATCACGCGAAGCACGGCATCGCCGCGCTGATCCTGAGCGCGGGCTGCTTCGTGTTCGCCTGGTTCCAGAGCGGGCCCACCCGCCCCGGCGGCGGCGTCAACCCGAGCTAGAGCGCGAAGATCAGCGTGCACACGGCGCCGGCCAGGATGCAGTAGGCGCCGAACGGCGTCAGCCGGTTCGTCTCGAAGTACCTGAGCAGGAACTTGACGGCGAAGAAAGTGGTGACCGCCGCACAGAGCCCGCCGACGAGTGCCTGGCCGCGCACCCCGTTGCCCGTCGACCCGAACAGCTCGGGGATCTTGAGCGCCGCCGCCGCGCCGATGATCGGCGTGGCCAGCAGGAACGAGTAGCGCGCGGCGTGCTCGTTGGAGAGCCCCACGAGCAGCCCGCCGCCCATCGTTATCCCGGAGCGCGAGATGCCCGGCACCAGCGCGGCCGCCTGCGCGGCTCCGACGGCGAGCGCCCGCCGCCAGTTCAGCCGCGTCGCGATCTGGACGTCCGCGTCGCCGAGGTGGTCGTCGCGCGCCGGCGCGCGCAGCCTGAGCCGCTCGAACGCGAGCAGCAGCAGGCCGTTCACGATCAGGAATGCCGCCGCGGACTGCGCCGAGGCGAACAGCTTGCGCAGCGGGTGCTCGAGCAGCAGCCCGAGGAGGCCGGCCGGGACCGTGCCGACGATGAGCAGCCAGCCGAGCCGCGCGTCCGCGTCGTCCGCGCGGACCTCCCGCTCTCGCAACGACCGCACCACTCCGCCGATGATGCGCATCCAGTCGCGCAGGAAGAAGAGGAACAGCACGATGGCCGTGCCGAGGTGCGTCGCGACGAGGAAGGTGAGGAAGAACTTGTCGTTCTGGTGGATGTTCCAGTGCAGCAGCCGTGGCAGGACCACGCCGTGCCCGAGGCTCGATACCGGAAACGGCTCCGCCACGCCCTGCAGCAGGCCCATGACCACGGCCTGGAAGTACGAGATCGGCGCGTGGGCGGCGAGGGGCACGGCGCGCCAGGCTAGCGTGGCGCCCCCCCGATCCCGACGGTCTTGAGCACGGTGTCAGCCGAGTGCCCTGCCCAGTAGGAGAGCAGTGCGACCGAGACGGCCCAGCAGATCCCCCCGAGCGCGTTGAAGACGAGGAACGTCCCCCACCGCATGCGGTTGACGCCGGCCAGCCAGGCCGAGGCGATCCGCAGCCCCGAGAACCAGCGCCCGAAGAACACGGTCTTGGCTCCGTACCTGCGGAAGATCTCCTCCCCCCGATCCAACAGCCGCTGGCGGTGGCGCGCGAGCGGGCCCGGCAGCTCGAGCAGCTTCCGCCCGCCGCGGCGGCCGATCCAGAACCCCACGTTGTCGCCGAGAATCGCCGCACCGGCCGCCACCAGGATCACCAGCTCGATGCTCAGGTGCCCCTCGCTCGCCAGGATGCCGGCGGCGATCAGCGCGGTCTCACCGGGCAGCGGCACTCCCATGGTCTCGCCCGCGATCAGGGCCCCGAGTGCCGCGTAGCCGAGGTTGGTGGGGACGCTGAAGAGCAGGGCGATGAGGGTGTGCACCACGCACATCCTCGCGGTCGCGGCGGCGCTGCCGCCCGGCGATCGTGCCGCACGTCACCCACAAGTGAGCCTCCGTGCCCGAAAATTGAGGCTCAGGTACCCTTCCCTGTCCGCCGGGGGGAACGCCTGTCGTCGTTTCGGATCGCCTGCTCGACGCCAGACGCGTCGCCCGGCTGACGTCTCTTGATGCCGAGCGACCACGACCATGCACTCGACCCGCGACGCCGGAGTAGCCGGGTTCATGATCGTGAGCACGGCCGTGTTGTGCGCAGCCGTCGGGGCGGGGATCGGAGCGCTGATCGGTGCGCCGCTCGCGCTCGCCGTGATCGGCGTGTTCGTGGGCTTCGGACTGGGGTTCAGGCTTGTCTACGCACGCTTTAGGGATGTCTGACGCGCCGGTGGGGCTCCGCGTGGTCCGGCACCTGGATCTCGCCCTCCTGGCGCTCGCGCTGCCGGTGTTCCTCGCTGCCGCATGGCCGGTCGCGGGCTGGGCGGCGGGGACCGCGATCTACCTGGTGCAGTGGGCGGTCCGCGAGCTGCTGATGCGACGCGCGCGGCGCGCTGAGGACCCGCGCGCGGTGGTCGGCGTCCTGGCTGCGAGCATGGTGGGCCGGGGCATGGCCTCGGGCCTCGCGCTGCTGGTGGTGGGCCTCACCTCGAGCCGGCACACCGGCCTGGCCGCGGTCCTCCTCTTCCTCGCCGCGTTCACCGTCGCGTTCATGGTGGGGATGGCCCTTCGACCGTTCGAGCGGAGCACGCCGTGAGGCGCTGGTTCGCGAACCTCAGCACCGGCCGCAAGGTCGCCCTCTCCCTGCTCCTGCTCCTGGGCATCATGATCGTCGTCGGGATCGCGGCGCCCAAGCAGCCGCAGAACACCGAGTACAAGCCGCAGAACGAGTTCAAGCTCGACCCCTGGATCCACATCAAGATCGGGTCGGTGGACCTGAGCATCAACAAGGCCGTCTTCTACCTGGTGGTCGCGTGCGCGCTCACCACCTGGGCGATGGTCTATATCGCCCGCCGCATGCAGCAGCGGCCGAACAACGTCCAGACCGCGGTCGAGGCGCTCTACAACCTCGCCTACAACAACATGGCCCGCGGCAACATGGACCCGGGGATGGCGGCCAAGTGGTTCCCGTTCATCGGCGCGCTGTTCTTCTTCATCCTCTTCTCGAACGTGGTCGGGTACCTGCCGCTGCCGACCAACACCGAGCACTCGGTCCACATCATCGGGGCCAAGGTCCCGACGCTCGCGCTGTACGCCGCGACGGCCAACATCTCGGTCACCCTGATCCTCACGCTCGTCGTGTGGTTCAGCTACCACATCGAGGGCATCAGATCCAAGGGCTTCGTTCCGTATCTGAAGAGCTGGATCCCGGCGGGCGTGTCCGGGCCGGCGACCGGCCCGCTATTCGTGATCGAGACGATCTCCCACTTCGTCCGGATCATCTCGCTCTCCGTCCGACTGTTCGCCAACATGCTCGCCGGGCACCTGCTGATCCTCTTCATGGGCGGCGGCATGGTGGTGCTCCTCGGGGCGGCCTGGATCGGCCCGCTCACGGCGATCGTTGCCGTCGCTTTCTTCCTCTTCGAGGTCGGCATCGTGGCCGGCCTGCAGGCGTTCATCTTCGCCACGCTCACTTCGATCTACCTCGGCGGTGCGACCGCCGAGGCTCACTAAGGAGGGACTCTCATGTCACTGCACTCAGTCCTGCCCGACGTGATCGCCCAGGCGACCGGCGGGTCGAGCTCGAGCGGCGGCAGCGCGCAGAACGCGAAGGCCATCAAGGCCATCGCACTCGGCGTAGGCGCCGGACTCGGCACGATCGGCCCCGGCATCGGGGTCGGCTACGTCTTCGGGAAGGTGATCGAGTCGGTCACCCGGCAGCCGGAGATGCGTGACGAGATCACCAGCATCCAGTGGCTCGGCTTCGCCCTGACCGAGGCGATCGTGTTCTACGCCTTCATCTTCGGCCTGATCGCCTACTTCCTCTCCGGCGGCTGATGCCGGGATTCGCGACATCGGCGCTGGTTGTCCTGGCGCAGGCCTCGGGCGGTAGCTCGAGCGGCGGGTCGAGCAGCAGCAGCGGGGGCGGCGGGGGAGGCAACTTCCTCGTCACCCCCAACGTAGGGCTGATGATCTGGACGCTGATCGCGTTCGCGATCACGCTGTTCATCCTCCGCAGGCTGGCCTTCCCGCGGATCGCCGACGCCCTCGACCGCCGCAGGCGGGCGATCGAGGAGTCCATCGACGCGGCGGAGCGCACCCGCGCCGAGGCCGACCAGATCCTGAGCGAGTACCGCGAGCGACTCCGCGAGGCGCGCGAGCAGTCCGAGGACATCGTCAACCGTGCCCGCCGGGCCGCCGATCGCCTGGAGGACGAGGCGAAGTCCGACGCCGCGAAGACGCGTGAGGAGCTCATGGAGCGGACCCGCCGCGAGATCGAGAGCGAGACCAGGCGGGCGATCGACCAGATCCGCAGGGAGGTCGCCGACCTCACCGTCCTGGCGACCGAGAAGGTGGCGCGGAAGACGCTCACCGGCGACGACCACAAGCGCCTGATCGAGGAAACGCTCGACGAGTTCGATTTCTCGGCCCTGGCACCGGGCGAGGGCGGCCGCACGAACGGAGGCTCCGCCGGCTGATGCAGGAGATCGCGGAGGTCTACGCGCGCGCGCTCTTCGAGGTTGCGAAGGAGCACGACGCGCTCGACGAGATCCACGAGGAGCTCGGGGAGTTCGCCGACGCGCTCGACGAGAACCGGGACCTCCAGGTCTTCTTCTTCTCGCCGTACTTCAGCTCCGAGGAGAAGAAGGACGCCATATCGAGGCTGATCTCGGGGGCCGACGAGCGGTTCGTCCGTTTCCTCGAGATGCTCGCCGAACGGCACCGCATGCCGGTCGTGTTCCGCATCAGGAGAGAGCTCGACGGCCTCTGGGCCGAGGAGAACCGGCTGCTTCCGGTTACGATCACCAGCGCGGTCGAGCTCGACGACCAGACGGTCCGCCGGATCCGGAAGGAGATCGAGGAGCAAACCGGCAGGCGTACCGAGCTGACCACCGAGGTCGATCCCGACGTGCTCGGCGGACTCGCGATGAGGGTCGGGAACGTCGTGATGGACGGCACCGTGCGGTCCCGTCTAGATCGCCTCCGGCGAGAAGTAGCCACAGCTGCATGAAGATGACCAATCCCGAACCCCCGCGACCCTGGATTCCGCTGCAAATCGTCGCCGGGCTGCGTCCTCGGGACTCGTCCATGCATTCATGCATGGACCTCGCCCTGCGTCCTTGCTCGGCTCGATTTTCGCGGCCCCAGGGCCACGCGGGTCCGGAATCGATCATCTAGGGGAGGAATCAACGCGCCAATGGCAATGAAGATCAAGCCCGACGAGATCACCAGCATCCTCAAGAGCCGCATCGAGGGGCTGGACGAGGGTGGTGCCGACCTCTCGGAGGTCGGGACGGTCCTCTCGATCGGAGACGGGATCGCTCGCGTCCACGGGCTCGACAACTGCATGTCGATGGAGATGCTCGAGCTGCCTCACGACGTGACCGGCCTCGCCCTCAACCTCGAGTCCGACAACGTCGGCGCCGTGCTCTTCGGCGAGTGGGACCAGATCGAGGAGGGCGACACAGTCAAGCGCACCGACCGCCTGCTGCAGATACCGGTCGGCGAGGCGCTGCTCGGGCGGATCGTCGACCCGCTCGGCAAGCCCCTCGACGGCGAGGGCGAGATCAACGTGGACGAGTACCGGCCAGCCGAGTTCAAGGCCCCCGGCGTGGTCCAGCGCCAGCCGGTGAAGGAGCCGATGCTGACCGGCATCAAGGCGATCGACTCCATGACCGCGATCGGCCGCGGTCAGCGCGAGCTGATCATCGGCGACCGCCAGACCGGCAAGTCCGCGGTGGCGATCGACGCGATCGTCAACAACCGCGACAAGGACCTGGTCTGCATCTACGTCACGATCGGCCAGCGGATGTCGACGGTCGTGCAGGTGGCGGAGACGCTCCGCGAGCACGACGCGCTCGACAACACGATCATCGTGGCCGCCCCTGCCGACGAGGCGGCGCCGATCAAGTTCATGGCCCCCTACGCCGGCTGCGCCATGGGTGAGCACTTCCTCTACAACGGCAAGCACGCGCTGGTCATCTACGACGACCTGACCAAGCACGCCTACGCGTACCGGCAGATGTCGCTGCTCTTGAGGCGGCCGCCGGGTCGCGAGGCCTACCCGGGCGACGTGTTCTATCTCCACTCGCGGCTGCTCGAGCGAGCGGTGAAGCTGAACGAGGACCTCGGCGCCGGCTCGCTCACCGCGCTGCCGATCATCGAGACGCAGGCCGGCGACGTCTCGGCCTACATCCCGACGAACGTCATCTCGATCACCGACGGGCAGATCTTCCTCGAGGCGGACCTCTTCCGCTCCGGGGTGCGGCCGGCGATCAACGTCGGCATCTCGGTGTCCCGGGTCGGGGGAAACGCCCAGTCGAAGCCCATGAAGAAGGTCGCCGGCAAGCTGCGCCTCGACCTGTCGCAGTACCGCGAGCTGGAGGCCTTCGCGCAGTTCGGCTCGGAACTCGACGTGGAGACCCAGCGGACGCTCGCACGCGGGGAGCGGCTCGTGGAGACGCTCAACCAGGACGAGCTCAAGCCGTGGGCGGTCGAGGACCAGGTCGCGGCCATCTACTCGGGGACCGGCGGCTACCTGGACCGCATCAAGACCGACCGGATCGGGGAGTTCCACGAGATGCTGCTCCAGAGGCTGCATTCGGAGCAGGACGACCTGATGCAGAAGATCGCCGGCGGCGATTGGGACGACGCGATGGAGAAGCAGCTCGGCAAGGCGATCGCCGAGGCGATCGACGACTTCGGCCCCGACTTCGACGAGGAGGGCAATCCGCTCGAAGAGGGCGAGTCCGACCGGATCAAGTCCGAGGAGGAGCGCGGCTCCCCCGGCCGCTCCTCCGGCGACGAGAAGGAGGGCGAGGCCGAGGCCGCCTAGCGCATGGCCACCCAGAAGGACATCAAGAGCCGCATCTCGTCGGTCAAGAACATCCGCAAGATCACGCGCGCGATGGAGATGGTCGCGGCCGCACGGCTGCGGCGGGCGGAGCAGCGGATCGAGCAGCTGCGCCCGTACGCCGACGCGATCCGCCGGATGACCCGGCGGGCCGTGGAGGCCGCCGAGAGCATCCCCAGCCTCCCCCTACTCGAGGAGCACGACTCGATCGAGCGCGTGGGCCTGCTGCTCGTGACCGGCGACCGGGGCCTGGCCGGCGCTTTCAACTCCCAGATCATCCGGGGCGGGAACCGGCGCGCCAAGGAGCTCGAGGGGGACGGCAAGCAGGTGTCCTGGTACGCGTCCGGGCGCCGCGGCGTGTCCTCGATCGAGTTCCGCGGCCTCGAGCTGGCGGACGGCTTCACCGGCTTCACCGACCGTCCGGCCTACGGGGACGCACGCAACATCGCCGAGCGCCTGATAGCGCACTACGTGGACGG
Organism: Actinomycetota bacterium; assembly: GCA_005883295.1. GTDB lineage: Bacteria > Actinomycetota > Thermoleophilia > Solirubrobacterales > Thermoleophilaceae > AC-37. The sequence goes on along the minus strand of VAWV01000022.1, from coordinate 613 downwards.
GGACATCGACAGGGTCGAGATCCTCTACAACGGCTACGTCTCCCCGATGACCCAGGAGGTGCGTCACGAGACGCTGCTCCCGCTACAGCAGGCCGACGTCCTCGGGGAAGAGGAGGAGAAGGAGGAGGGCGATGAGGGAGACGAGGGGCCGGACCACAGCCGCTCGCTCTGGATCTACGAGCCCGATCCGGAGGAGATCCTCAAGCGGCTGGCCCCGGACTACGTCGAGATATCCATCTACCGAGCGCTGCTCGAGTCGACGGCGTCCGAGCACGGGGCTCGGATGACCGCGATGCGCAACGCTTCGGAGAACGCCGCCGAGCTGATCGACGACCTCACGCTCGAGGCCAACCGGCAGCGGCAGGCGGACATCACACAGGAGATCATGGAAGTCGTCGCGGGTGCCGAGGGGCTCCGCTAGGCACCCGGAAGGAGACCACGTGGAACAGGCCACCACCGAGCAGCGCGAGGAAGAGCGGACCGAGCAGCCCGAGCAGGGCCGGGATGGGGCGGGCGACGGCCAGAAGGTAGGGAAGGTCGAGGAGATCCAGGGGGTCGTGATCGAGGTCGCCTTCCCCGACGAGCTTCCGGAGATCTACAACGCGCTCGAGAT
>VAWV01000021.1 GCA_005883295.1 Actinomycetota bacterium | reverse complement strand
CGTTCTACACGATCGGCAGCCCCGAGTTCCCGTCCGTAACGATCGATCCGACCGGACCCGGCGGGTCGCTGACGATCACGGCGCGCGGCACCTCCGCGTCGAACCGGTACGTGCAGTCCGCCCGCCTCGGCGGCCGGCCGCTCCAGCGGGCCTGGCTCTACGACTCGGAGTGGCGGCGTCGGCGCGCGCTCGTGCTGGACATGGGCAATAGAGGGGGAACCTCGTGGGGAACCGCGGCAGCAGCAACGCCGCCGTCCGCGAGCGACTCACGCCTGGCCGCCTTCGGCTGCCACCGTCCTGCCTAAGGGCCGCATACCGGCCCGTAGGCAGGATTGCTGCGTTGCCTCCCCCCTACTTGCCCGCTTTTTCGGCCTTCCGGTCCTCAGACGACTTCTCGTCCCCCTCGCCGCCGTCCTCCTCGCCCTCATGCCTCTTCTTGAGCTCCTTCTTGAGCACCTTCCCCGTGGCATTCCGCGGTAGCTCATCGAGGAACTCCACCTCGCGCGGGACCTTGTAGCGGGCCAGGTCGCTCTTGACCTTGGACTTGATGTCGTCCTCGGACGGGCCGCCGTTCTCGGTCACCACGTAGGCCTTCAGGCGCTGGCCGAACTGCTCGTCGTCGACGCCGATCACGGCGGCTTCCTTCACGCCCGGCATCTTCGCGATCAGGTCCTCGACCTCGTGCGGGAACACGTTCTCGCCGCCGGAGACGATCATCTCGTCGTCGCGGCCCGTGACGAAGAGACGGCCCTCCTCGTCCAGGTAGCCCATGTCGCCGCTGGACATCAGCCCGTCGATGACCTCCTTCGAGCCACCGCCGGTGTAGCCCTCGAACATCATCTCGTTGCCGACGAAGATCCGTCCCGTCTCGCCCTGCGGGACCTCGCGGCCCTTGTCGTCGTAGATCCGGAGGATCGTGCCGATGGGCGGCTTGCCGGCGGTGCCCGGTGCGGCCCGCAGATCCTGCGCGGTGGCGATCGCGGCCCAGGCGACCTCCGTGGACCCGTACAGGTTCTGGAGTACGTCGCCGAACGCGTCCATGAACTTGATGGCGAGCTCGCCGGGAAGGGCCGAGCCGGAGAGCGCCACGCTCGTCAGCGACGACGTGTCGTACTTGCGCCGCGTCTCCTCGGGCAGCTGCATGATCCGCTGGACCATCACGGGCACCATCGGGCACGACTGCACCCTGTACTGGGCGATGCCGGCCAGCGTCTGCTCCGGATCGAACTTGCGCTGCAGGACGATCGTCGTGGAGAGGAGCAGGCTGAAGGTGAAGTGCGTGAAGCCCCACGAGTGGAAGAGGGGCGCCGCGATCAGGGACCGCTCGCGCGCCTTCAGCGGGATCCGGTCGAGCATGGCAGCCGCAGGCAGGATCGAGGTCGGCTGGCTGCGCGACGCGCCCTTGGGCGTGCCGGTCGTGCCCGACGTGAGGATCACGGCGCGGTACTCGTTCTCCTCGGACGGCGGGACGGGCTCCGACGGGTCGCCCTGCTCGATGAGCTCGTCCAGGGTGGGATCGTCGGTCTTGTCCGAGTCGTGCCACGCGATGAACCGCTTGCGGCGCTTGCCGGCGTCCTCCAGGAGCTCCGTGAACTCCTCGTCGTAGATGATCGCCTTGGGCTTCTCGCGCTTCACGACCTCGGCCAGCTGCGGACCGGCGAAGGCGGTGTTCAGGTAGAGCACCGTGCAGCCGACCTTCGAGAGCGCGACCGTGGACTCGATGAAGCCGCGGTGGTTGCGGCACATGAGGCCCACCTGATCGCCCTCCGAGATGCCGGCATCGGCGAACGCGTTGGCCATGCGGTTGGTGCGATCCTCCACCTCCGCGAACGTGAGGCGGCCCAGCTCGTCGATGATCGCGTCCTCGTCCGGGTAGCGCACGGCCGCGGCGGCGTAGCCCGCGGCCGGGGTGTTCCCCCACTTGCGGAGCGCCTGGATCAGGCCGAGGAACCGGTCCGGCCGGTCGACCGTGATCATGCCCGCGGAGTAGAAGGTCCTGGCCGCGTGGATGCCCCTACCCGCGTACGTCACGGCCCGCTGCGCGAGTCCCGGCGTGTTCTCACTCATCCCGTTTCCCTCTCCCTCCACCGCTTGCTTGATTCGCTTCAACGTCTCGCGCAGGTTGCCACGGATCATCGGCGAGGCCACGCGGTCCGAGACGAGGCCAAGCAGTCCGCCGGGCGCCTGATACCTGAGGCGCAGAGACACCCGCGTCCGCCCGTCGTCCTGCTCGCGGACGCGCCAGCGGCCGCGCTGATCGAGCCCGGTGATGCTCGTCCACGCGAGGTCGCACGGCGGGTCCCATTCCACGATCTCGACCAGGCTGCCCACCTGAGCCGATCCGACCTCCATGCGTATCTGGTAGCGCGCTCCCTGCCCCCGCCGCCGGCGGTCCTCGCTCTCCCAGCGGGTGATCCCGGCCAGCAGCCGCTCGTACTCGTCGAAGTCCTCGATCACCTTCCAGACGTCCTCCATGGACGCGCTGACGACGATCTGCTCCTCGACCCTCACGAGCTCAGCCGATCAGGGGAAAGCGGCGTTCCTCCGCCAGCGAGTCGAGCGTGGCCTGCATGGTCCCGAGGACGTACTCGTTCACCTCGTCGATGTCCGGGTTGCGGCCGAACTGATCGCGGATGTGGATCGCGGGCAGCGCACGCATCTGGAGCTTGGCCGGCAGCGGCCAGTGGCCGAGCATGTCGCCCACGTTGAGGCCCCAGGGGATGGCGATCGAGATCGGCAGCACCTTGAGGCGGAACAGCTTGTCGAGGCGCAGGAGGCGCGCCAGCCGCTCGCCGCGGCTCAGGAAGAGCGCGGTCTCCTGCCCACCGAGCGAGACCAGCGGCACGATCGGGACGTTCTTCTCGAGCGCCAGGCGGATGTAGCCCTTCCGCCCGCCGAAGTCGACCCGCCCCGACTCCCAGGTGGGACGGTGGACCTCGTAGTCCCCGCCCGGATACACGAGCAGCGCCGCCCCGGAGTCGAGCGCCTTGTTCGCGTTCGCGGCCGACGCCGCAACGGTGCCGTACTTGCGCAGCGACGCAAGCGCCGGCATCGCGAGCACCAGGTTGTGGGCGAGCTGGTAGAAGCGCCGCTCGACGCCGAAGTAGGTGTTGAAGGCGAGCGTGAAGACCAGCGTGTCCGGCGTCACGTTGCCGCCGGAGTGGTTGCCGACGAGTAGGACCGGCCCCTCGGCGGGGATGTTCTCGAGGCCCTTCACGTCCGCGCGGAAGTAGAAGCTCGCGAGCAGCCACATGCCCGGGAGCGTGTCGCGGATGTAGTCGGGATCGCGCTCGTCGAGGTCGGCGCGCGGGATGCGCGCCTGGAGCTGCTGCGTGACCGCCCTGCCGAGCTGCGCGACTATCCCGGCGGGTGGAGCGCCGTCCACGGCCCCGTTGCTGCGCGCGCTACGGGCGGCCGCGGCCGAGATCTCATCGCGTGTGCGCGTGGGCTCCGTAGCCATACTGGGTCTGTACCCGGGCCCCGGAGCCTACACCGCCTCCGCGTCCACCTCCTCGACCGGCGGTCGCCGGCGTGGCGCGCCGGGAAGCGTGTCGGGCCACATGGAGGGCGGCCCGGACGGCTCGAAGATCTTGTAGTCGGGGCCGGGCGGCAGCGTGGCCAGCAGCTCCCGGGCCTCCGGCCTGCGCAGCTGCTCGCGCACCGTGCGGATCGCCGTCTGGATCACGGGATTTCGGTTCCGCGTGCTCATCAGGTTGGGCCCCATGGCCGCGTGGTCGTCGCCGGTCGGCTGGATGAGCACCACGTCGACGCCGGCGGCCACCAGCTTCTTCCGCTCGCTGCCGAGGCGGCGGCCCGACGTGCGGCGAAGCGCCGCCGCGATCCGCTCCACCGGGTTCCACGCGAACGGCGGGTGGAGCGACGAGGTGGGGTTCAGGCAGATGACGACGTCGAGGTCCTGGTTGCGCAGGATGTCCAGGTTCGAGGTGGACCACAGACCGCCGTCCACGTAGCGGCGTCCCCCGATCTCGACCGGCTCGTAGAAGCCCGGGATCGCACAGGAGGCGGCCACGGCGTCGGCGAGATCGGCCTCCGGGGCGTCCTCGCGCCCGAACGCGACCCGGCGGCCGTTCGCGTAGTCGCAGGCGATGGCCCAGAAGCTTGGGTGCGAGGTCCAGCCGCTCGCCACCACCCGGCGAATCGTGTCCTTCAACGGCTCGGTCGAGATGACTCCGCGCGGCAGCCACCCCGCGAGCAGCGCGGGCGGCCGGTGCTTGCTCGGGGTGCGCAGGCTGTCCAGGATCAGCCGCCACGAACCAGGGCCGAGCGGCGGCAGACCGCCCGCGTAGCGGAACGCGGCGCCGCCACTCCGGCTCGCCCCGCTCGCGGGCCGCCCCGCGCCGTCCACCACGCCGTTGAAGCTGCGCCCCGCCGAGTGCGCGACCATGAACCACGGCGGCACCCCGGATGCCACCAGCGCGCCGATCATCGAGCCCGCGGAGGTCCCAACGATCCGGTCGGCGCTGGCCGGATCCCAGCCGGTCTCCGTGGCGAGCGCCTCGAGGGCGCCGGTGAGCCACGCACCCCCCATCACGCCGCCGGCTCCGAGCACGAGCCCTACCTTGGGAGAACCGGCCATCCTGGATTCGAGTCTAGGCGAGGTGCCGCTGTTCCGCGAATCTCGAACGATTACCCGCGCTCACCCCGCGGCAAACGAACGCTAGGGCACTAAGGTCCCGGCCGATGGCCGGCACCGAATCGATCTCCGGCCGCGTGGTCGCCATCACCGGCGGAGCGCGCGGAATCGGCCTCGCGATCGCGCAGTCCGTCGCGCAGCGCGGCGCCCGGGTGGCCGTGGGCGACATCGACGGCGCCGCGGCCGAGCGCGCCGCGGAGGCGCTGGGCGAACGCGCCGTGGGGATGCAGCTCGACGTGACCGATCGCGAGTCGTTCGAGCGCTTCCTCGACGCCACTAGCGAGTCTCTCGGCCCGCTGGAGGTGCTGGTGAACAACGCCGGCGTGATGATCGTGGGGCCCTTCGCCGGGGCGGACCCCGCCGCCGCGGCGCGGGTCATGGACGTGAACGTTGACGGCGTGATCCAGGGGACCCGGCTGGCAATCCCGCGGCTGCGCGAGCGGGGCGGCGGCCAGATCGTGAACGTGATCTCCGGGGCGGCCTGGGTGGCGCCGCCGGCGCTCGCCACCTACGCGGCGAGTAAGCACGCGGTGAAGGGGTTCTCCGACGCCGTCCGCGAGGAGCTGCACGGCGACCGGATCGAGCTCACCGCCGTGTACCCGAACCTGGTACGGACCGAGCTGGCGGTTGGGACCAAGCCGGCGCGCGGGGGGCGCTGGATCGAGCCCAATGAGGTGGGCGAGGCGGTGGCCGCCGCGATCGAGCGCCCGCGCGCGGAGGTCTTCATCCCGCGCTGGATCGCCGGGGTCCTGCGCTTCCAGGCGGCCCTCCCGCCGCGGGCCCGGGGCGCGATCGGCCGCGCGTTCGGCCTGGACAAGCTCTACACCGGAGTGGATCCGGGCACTCGAGCCGACTACGAGCGCGCGCTCACCGGTGGCTGACGCGCCGCGCCGGGTCTTCATCACCGGCGCGCTGGGCTTCATAGGCCGCGTCCTCGCCGCCCGCTACGCGACGGAGGGGGCCGAGGTGCGGGGCGTGGACGTCCGGGCGGACCCCGAGCTCGGAGTGGTGGCCGGCGACGTGACCGAGCCGGGCGACTGGCAGGCGCACGCCGAGGGCTGCGACCTCGTGCTCCACCTCGCCGCGATCATCGGCTTCGGTGGGCGGTACGAGGACTTCTGGCGGATCAACGTGGCCGGCACGAGGCACGCGCTCGACGCCGCCGTGCGGGGCGGGGCGACCCGGTTCGTGCACACCTCCTCGATCGTCGTGTTCGGCGACGAGTTCACCGGCGAGGTGGACGAGCGCACACCCGTCCGCGGTACCGGCCGGCCCTACACCGACACCAAGATCGCCGGTGAGCAGCTGGTGCTCCAGGCCCACGCGGCCGGCGAGCTGCCGTGCACGGTGGTCAGGCCCGGCGACGTGTACGGACCGGCGTCGCGCCCCTGGGTGATCCTCCCGCTGGAGGCGATCCGGCGGCGCCAGCTCGTCCTGCCCGCGCGCGGCCGCGGGCTGATCTCGCCGGTGTACGTGGACGACCTCGTGGAGGGCTACGTACGGGCGGCGCGCGAGCCGGCCGCCGCGGGCCAGGTGCTCACCGTGACCGGCGCCCGGAGCGTGGAGACGCGGGAGTTCTTCCGCCACCACTTCGAGTGGTTGGGCAGGCGCGGGCCGCTGGGTGTGCCCACGGCGGTCGCGGTCGCGCTCGCCACGCTCGGCGAGGGCGCCTTCAAGCTGGTCGGAGCGCAGACCGAGGCCAACGTCGGGGCGGTCCGCTACCTCACCCGCCGCGGGACGATCTCGATCGAGAAGGCCCGCTCGCTCATCGGTTACGAGCCGGCTGTCGACCTGGAAGAGGGCATGCGCCGCACGCGGGAGTGGGCGCAGGCCGAGGGGCTCGTTTAGCGCCGGCTACGCCGCCTGCGTCTCGGTGGCCTCGCCGCCCCCGCCCCCGTTCTCCCTGGGAATGATGCTGATCCGGCCGTTGGTCTCGAGCACGGCCCAGCGGATCTCGTCCAGCGACGCCACCTGCTGGAGGCGGGCCTCGGCCTCGAGCTCGTGAAGGGTCAGGCGCGGGTCGCCCTCGAGCACCGGCCGCACGCGCCGGAAGCGGTAGCTGATCCAGGCCATTCCGACGGTGAGCGCCCCCATGGTGGCGACAACCACGAGCGCACCGGTGATCGAGTAGTCGCTCTGCGTGACCCCCTGCTGGATGAGGTCCCCGAGCACCACCAGCATGATCAGGTCGAACGGCTCGAGCCCCGACAGCTCGCGCCGCCCGATCGCGCGCGTGACCAGCAGGATGAACAGGAACGCGACGGCCGCTCTGATGACTATGTCCATGGCGTCAGGGGAGCACGGTGAGGTTGCGGTGCACGTGGGCCAGGTGGGTCTTGCCGTCGTAGATGTCGGCGGTCACGTCGCGGTCGGCGACGGTGGTGGGGTTCGCCCGCCAGTAGATGAAGGCGATCAGCCGCTTCCCCGCGTCGACCGCGCCGTAGTTGAGGCTCACGCTGCCGTTCTTGCTCGCCTCCTGCGACGGCTGCGGCTCGGCCGCGTTCACGGTCAGCCCGTCGAACCAACCGGGCGATAGCACCAGGGAGAGGCTCTTGATCTGCCTGTGCGCGGTGATCGTGAAGCGGGTCTGGTAGAGCAGTCCGCCGCGTAGGCGCGACGGGGCGTGCACGGAGAGCGTCGCCTTCGGCGAGGCCGCCCTCGTTGTGATCGCGCGCTGCCCGAAGACGTTGAACAGGGCGAGGACGGGGAGCGCGAGGGTCGCGAGCAGGAGCGTCCGCCGGCCCCACACTCGTACCGGATGGGTCGCTTGCTCCAGGTGGCGGTCCCGTTCCAGCCCGTCGGGCAGCTCCTGCGCAGCGGCGGCCACTGCCGCCCAAGCTAGATAGCCAGGCGGACGCGTCCGCCCGCGTGGCGCGGGCAGGCCGGAACTGATGCACTTCAGGCCGATGCGCGCATGAGCAGTCCCGCCACCGTCTCCGAGCTCTTCCGCGACACCATGGCCGGGCTGTGCTCCGGTGTCGCGGTGCTCACCACGCGCCGCAACGACGCCAGCCCCTGCGGCCTCCTGGCCACCTCCGTCTCCGCGTTCAGCGCGACGCCCCCGAGCGTGCTCACCTCGATCGGCCACACCTCGCGCTGCTACCACGCGCTCGCCGAATCCGAGCACTTCGGCGTGCACATCCTGCGCGCGGACCAGGAGCGCCTGGCCCACGTCTTCTCGTCACTCGTCGAGGACAAGTTCGATGGCGTCGACTGGAGCTGGGATGCCGACGTGCCGGAGCTCGCGGACACGATCGTCTACCTGCGCTGCCGCCGCGAAGCGCTGTTCGAGCTGTACGACCACTCGGTCCTGATCGGCGACCTCATCGGTGGCAGGCGCGACGGCGGCGAGCCGCTCGTGTACTTCGAACGGCGCATGGACTGGCGCCTCGAACCGGCGTCCTGAGCCGCAGTTAGCCTGCCCCGTGTGAGCGCCCGGCAGGTCGCCAAGGTGGTGCTTGTCGCAGCCGTGGTGGCGGCGGCGCTGTACCTGCTCTACCGCATCCGCACCGTCGTCGTGCTCGTCTTCATCGCGCTGTTCATCGCGGTGGCGCTCGGGCGGGCCGTGGATCGCTTCGAGCGGCTTGGGCTGAAGCGATGGCTCGCAATCCTCGCGACCTATCTAACGATGCTGCTCGCGGTCTTCGGGGTCGGGCTGCTGATCGTCCCGCCGATCGTCAGCCAGACGAACAGGTTCATCAAGAACGTGCCCCACTACGTGGACGACCTGCAGAAGAACAAGACGATCCGCGACTACGACCGCAAGTACCACATCGTCCAGAAGCTCAAGACCGGCGCCGCCAAGCTTCCCTCAAAGGTCGGCGACGCGGTGGGTGCGCTGCGGAGCGTGACCGTTGGCGTCTTCTCCGCGCTCGTCCAGCTGATCACGGTGCTGGTCATGGCGTTCTTCATGCTGCTCGACGGGAAACGCATCTTCGCGTGGGTGTTCGCGGAGCTCGGGCCCGTCCGCGGGCCGCGCGCACGGCGGATCGCCGACGACATCTACCGCTCGGTGGGCGGCTACGTGGTCGGGAACCTGCTGATCTCGCTGATCGCCGGGGTCGGGACCTGGGCCGTGCTGGCCCTCCTTGGCGTGCCCTTCGCGGTGCCGCTCGGGGTGGTCATGGCCTTCTTCGACCTGATCCCGCTCGTCGGCGCCACCATCGCCGGCATCCTGATCGGGATCGTCGCGGCCATCCACAACTTCCCCGGCGACGCGATCGTCTGGGTCGTCTACCTGATCGTCTACCAGCAGATCGAGAACAACGTGATCCAGCCGGTCGTGTACCGGCGGACCGTGCAGCTGCATCCGCTGCTGGTGATCGTCGCGGTGCTGATCGGCGCCAGCCTGCTGGGCGTGCTGGGCGCGCTTGTTGCGATTCCGGTGGCCGGCGCGGTGCAGATCTTCGCGCGCGACTGGTGGCAGCTCCACACCGCGGACCGACGCGCACCCGGGATGGGCCCGGTCGGCGAGGAGGTGCCGGAGGGGGCCTGATTCGGGTCCCCACGGCTCCCCCATTGGGGTCCGGCGCCTTACCCGGCGACTGGCGCCCGGCGGGGGCCTGATGTATGAATGTAGGCGGCGGGCCTGGCCGCCCGCTGGATTCGCACAATCGGACTCGCCGATGGAGAGCCGCGCGGAGCGCGCGGTCTCTGTTGCCGCTTCGAAGAAATGGCCCCAACAGACACCCAAGCGCCCGAGGCCGGCCGGCGCTTCCTGGAGCCAGCCCCGGGCCGGGCACGCGCCGACGCGGAGCTGCTGGCCCGCTACCGCGTGGGCGACGAGTCGGTTCGCGAGGACGTGATCGAGCGCTTCCTCCCGCTGGCGCGGCAGCTCGCCCGCCGCTACGCGCGCGGGAACGAGCCGCTCGACGACCTCTTCCAGGTGGCCAGCGTCGGCCTCCTCAAGGCCATCGACCGGTATGACCCGGCGCGCGGATTCGCGTTCTCGACCTTCGCCGTCCCGACCATCGTGGGCGAGCTCAAGCGCTACTTCCGCGATACCGGATGGGCGGTGCACGTGCCGCGACCGATCCAGGACCGCATCGTCCAGATCAACCGCGCGATGACCACGCTCGCCAAGGACCTCGGACGCTCGCCCACCACCGCCGAGATCGCCGCGGTGCTGGGGTGCTCGGTGGAGGACGTGGTAGAGGCCATCGAGGCGGCCGGCGCCTACGACGCGGTCTCGCTCGAGACCCCGCGGAACAGCGAGGACGGGAGCGGGAACGGCGGGAGTTACGCGGAGACCGTCGGGGCCGAGGACCGGGGCTACGAGATGGTCGAGTACGCGGCCGCGATCGCCCCGGCGATGAACGCGATGCCGCCCCGCGACAGGCTGATCCTGCGGCTGCGATTCGAGGAGGACCTCACCCAGTCGGAGATCGCGACTCGGCTGGGCATCTCGCAGATGCACGTGTCGCGCATCATCCGCCGGTCGCTCGCGCGGCTGCGGACGGTCGCCGAAGCCGCCTAGCGCGCGGATGGTCCTGCGCCGCGAGGGCGACGAGGCCGTCGTCGCGATCGGGCAGCCCGCGCACGCCTGGATCTCCGGTCAGCTGGCGCGGGCCTGGGGAAACCAGCGTTTCGGCGCGGTGGAGCCGTGGGAGGAGGTCTGCCTGGCCGCGGAGCAGCACGACATCGGGATGGCCGAGTGGGACGCGGCGCCAGAGCTCAACCATGACACCGGCCTCCCCTACTCGTTCGTGGAGATGCCGCTCGAGACCCACGTGCAGCTCTGGAACCGCGCCTGGGAGCTCGCGCTGCCGCAGAGCCGCTATGCCGCGCTGCTCGTGTCGATGCACGGCACCGCGCTGTACGGGATGCGCGATCTGTCGAAGCTCGACGAGCGCGAGTCTGCGCTCGTGCGCAGCTACCTCGACCGCCAGCGCGAGGTGCAGGGCCGGCTCCGGGGCAGCCTCGACGACGCGTCGCTCGTGGATCGCAACCAGCGCTTGATCTGGACCTGGGACGCGTTCTCGCTCGCGCTCTGCCTCGACTGGGCGCCGCACACGCTGCGCGCGGTCCCTACCGCGGACGGCGAGGTGGACGTCGAGCTCGAGCCGGCGGGCGATCGCACCGTGAGCGTCGCGCCATGGCCATTTTCAGACTCGACCGTGCAGGTGCGAACCGAGGGTCGGCGGCTGGAGGGTCGTTTCGAGAGCGAGGAGAGGATGCGCGCCGCGCTCGCGGACGCGCCCTGGACCGAGGTGGAGTTCGAGCTGCGACCCGGCGCCGAGGACGCGTCGACTACCTAACCTGCTCGGGATGTTCCGCCGGGTGGTGCCGCTGGCCTGCGCCGTGCTGCTCTGCACGGGGGCCGCTGCGCACGCGGCCGCGCCTCCGCTTCGGGCGGGCGCGGGGCGCGCCGACATCACCCCGCCCACCGGCTACTACATGATGGGCTGGGTCCGCTCGGACGCGAAGGTCACCGGCCAGCACACCCGGCTGTGGGCGCGCGTGATCGTGCTCCAGCGCGGCAGGCGCAAGGTCGCGCTCGTCTCCGAGGACCTCAACGGGATCCCCGGGGGGATGATGGCCGACGCGGCCCGGATCGACCGCAAGCTCGGCTACTCCGAGAGGAACGTGATCGACTCCGCGTCGCACACCCACGCGGCACCGAGCCAGTACTACAACTTCGGCGCGTACAACACAGTCTTCATGACCGCGGGGACGCCGACGGAGTTCAACACGGCGGCGGACCCGCAGCTCTACACGTTCATGGTCAAGCGGCTGGCGCTCGCCATCCGGCGCGCCGACGCCGACCTTGGGCCCGCTACGCTCGGCTGGGGCCGCGACAGGCTGCTGGGGATCACGCAGAACCGCAGCCTGGAGGCCCACCTGGCGGACTTCGGGATCAAGGAGCAGCCCGGTCAGGGCAAGGTGTCCCAGGACCCGAAGGGTTATCCCGACACGATCGACCCCGAGGTGAACGTGCTGCGGGTCGACAAGCTCGGGCGCCATGGCCGCCACCTGCCGATCGGGATCTGGTCGACGTTCGCCGACCACGGCACCGTCAACAAGTACACCTTCCACTACTACAACGAGGACCACCACGGGGCGGCCACCCACGCGGTGGAGAGCGCGATCCGCCGCGCCGCCCACGTGCCCCGGAGCCAGGACGTGGTGAACGCCTACGGCAACACCGACGAGGGCGACCAGTCGGCCGGGCTGACGCGGTCGGGACCGGCCGCCTCGGACTACGTGGGGCGCGCGGAGGCGCGGAAGATGATGCTGGCGTGGCGGCTCGCCGGGCGGCACATGACCAGGCGGCCGCAGCTCGACCTGCGCTGGACGCGGGTCTGCTTCTGCGGCCAGAGCACGGACGCTGGGCGGGTCGACAACAGCGCCGTTATCGGGCTGCCGCTCCTGACCGGGTCGGAGGAGGGTCGCGGGCCCCTGTACGACCAGACGCACGTCCCGTTCGAGGGCCGGATGGCGCCGGCCTCGGTGGGACCGCAGGGCGACAAGATTCCGGTCATCGCCGACACCGCGGTGCCGAAGGCGGTGCCGCTGGCGGCGCTCCGGCTGGCCGACCGCGTGATCGCCACGATCCCGGGCGAGATGACGGTGGAGATGGGCCGCCGCGTGCGGAGGGCCGTGCTCGGCGCGTCCCGGTCCGCAGGCGTGAGGGCGGTCGTGCTGTCGGGCCTCGCGAACGAGTACCTGCAGTACTTCACGACGCCCCAGGAGTACGAGCGCCAGCACTACGAGGGCGGATCCACGCTCTACGGCTATGCGAGCTCGGACCTGCTCAAGCAGTCGCTCGTCGCGCTGACCAAGACGCTGATCGGCGGCAAGGCCTCGCCGGCCGCGTACCCGTACGACCCGGAGAACGGCCTGAAGCCCGACCAGCCGGCGTTCCCGAGCGGCGCCGCGCACGCGAGCGCCGCGCTCCAGCCCTCCACCACGCAGCGCCTCGA